>JAFWTP010000143.1 GCA_017518845.1 Neisseriaceae bacterium | reverse complement strand
TCAAAATCCACAATCATCTGATATTCAACAATAAAACACATAAAAGGCTAACCGATGTTACTTATTCCTGCAATTGATTTAAAAGAAGGACAATGCGTACGTTTACGTCAAGGATTAATGGAAGATGCAACTGTATTTTCTGACTTTCCGGCAGACATGGCACGTCATTGGTTATCACAAGGTGCAAGACGATTGCATTTAGTCGATTTAGACGGTGCATTTGCTGGCAAACCCAAAAATTTCTCTGCAATTAGCGAAATTGTGGCATCAGTTGGCAAAGAAATTCCAGTGGAATTAGGCGGTGGCATACGCGATATGCAAACTGTTGAAAAATATTTTGACATTGGTTTGCAATATCTAATCATTGGTACAGCTGCAGTAAAAAATCCCCAATTTTTACAAGAAGCCTGCCAAAATTTTCCCAATCGTATTATCGTAGGCATTGATGCCAAAGATGGTCAAGTTGCCACAGATGGTTGGGCAAGCGTTAGCCAATTAAGTGCAATTGATTTAGCAAAACGCTTTGAAGATACAGGAGTTGCATCAATTATCTACACCGACATCGGACGCGATGGCATGATGAATGGCATAAATATTGATGCTACTTGCAAACTTGCCAATGCCCTGACTATTCCAGTTATTGCTTCTGGCGGTTTAACCAATTTAGATGATGTACGTGCCTTATGTGAAGTGCAAGATTGTGTCATAGAAGGAGTTATTACCGGACGTGCAATTTATGAAGGTAGCATTGATTTAAAAGAAGCACAGCAGTTAGCTGATTCATTACGATGAGTGATATAAAATTTTTTTTCACGCCCTTACTGCATATAATTGTTTTTGCTCTTTTATTGATATATCAACAATATTGGCAAGAACATACATTTGCCATCATCAATATACCAATAGTATGGCAAAAATATTTTGCTACACCACAAGCGAAGTTATTAACGGTTTATATGCTGTTATCGCCATGTTGGACAATTATTATCACTCGCAAACAAAAAATATTCGGCAATATAGTGTGGGCAATATCTGTTGCATGGTGTGTTGCTGTGATTTTATTTTGTACGGAGCTAATTGTAATTGATCCTTGGTTATATTGGGTGCTGTATGCCACTTTGATGTTATTTTTAGGTTTATCCGGAGTTATATTTCAAATTTATCATCAAGAAGAAAACCAAGATGAAAAAGTATCTTAAAAATAGTCTGCCGGAAAAGTTTTAGTAATAATTTCATGCTTTTTGCGATGTAATGTGATATAAAAACTTTTCCGGCAGACTTAATTCAAAAGAAATTGCTATTATGATTTTCGATAGATTAGATAATTTATTAGATTACGCTGTTTTGCTACCATCTCTTGAACGCATCAAAACCATTTTGGATAGCCAAAACCTTTCAGATTTACCATGTATGCGATACACCGATAGCGATGACCTTTATTACAATATCGATAGTTACACAACTATACAAACACCAAAACAATTTGAATTTCATCGCCAATTTGCCGATGTGCAGATTATGTTGCAAGGAAAAGAAATTCATCAGATAAGTGATCGTTCTAACACCTCTTTATCTAATGATTTTGACGAAAAACGTGATATAGGTTTTTTTCCGGCAGACTCTACGGCTAATTTTATTGCTGATATGAACCATTTTTTAATTTATCTGCCTAATGAACCGCACCGCAGCCAAATCGCCATTGACGAACCATCTGCTGTTAAAAAAGTTGTGTTTAAAATTCGTTATCTATTATGAAAAGGAATATGCCATGAACAAGACTTCATTATTTTGGCCTTTGGTATTGATTATCTTTGGTAGTGTTTGGTTTTTACATGTAACCGATATTTTACCGCCCTCCACTATCATATTATCTATTGCATTAATTGTAGCTGGCTTCATAGTGTTAATTGTCGATGGGATTAACAAACAATCGTTTGTATCCGCACCGTTGTTAATCTACTGTGGAATTGCTATTTATTTACACTTTCACACCGATGTGATGCTATCTGTGTTGCTTTCTTTGGGAATGATTATTACAGGATTATTGATGCTAATTGCAAATACTAACCTTGTCCCTCACAAAAAAGGACGTTAAACCTTATAGTTATTTGATGTAAGTCTGCCGGAAAGCTTTATAAAAACTTTCCGGCAGACTTTTATAACAAGTATCAAGCAGAAAACACTTAAAACCGTTAGAATTACACCTTTTGAATCACTATCCAATAAAACCATTATGGACAAAATTCTCATTCTTGACTTTGGCTCGCAGGTGAGCCAACTGATTGCACGGCGTGTGCGTGAAGCGAATGTTTATTGCGAAATGCACGCGTATGATTATTCGCTCGAACAAATTAAAGCCTTTAATCCTGTCGGCATTATTCTTTCTGGTGGGCCTAATTCCGTGTATGACTCGGATTACCAAGCCGACCCTGAAATTCTCAATCTTGACGTGCCTGTGTTGGGCATTTGTTATGGTATGCAGTGGATTGCTCATACGCTTGGCGGAAAAGTGGCTGCGGGCAATCAACGCGAGTTTGGTTATGCGTCTGTGGCGGTTGAAAAAAACGCTTTGACAGACGGCATTGCTGAAAATAATCAATTAGATGTGTGGATGAGTCATGGCGATAAAGTATCTGTGCTACCTGAAAATTTTGTGAGCGTGGCTCATACGCCGTCTTGTCCTGTGGCGATTATGGAAAATCGTGAGAAAAAAATTTACGGCGTGCAGTTTCACCCC
Organism: Neisseriaceae bacterium; assembly: GCA_017518845.1. GTDB lineage: Bacteria > Pseudomonadota > Gammaproteobacteria > Burkholderiales > Neisseriaceae > RGIG9985. Next base: position 692 of record JAFWTP010000143.1, on the reverse strand, counting down.
GAAGTAACGCACACGCCACGCGGTAAAGATATTCTCAATCGCTTTGTGTTAGATATTTGCGGGGCAAAACCCGAATGGACAATGCCGAATTTTATTGAAGAAGCGGTAGCGAAAATCCGCCAAACGGTAGGCAAAGACGAAGTGATTTTGGGTTTATCAGGCGGTGTGGATTCTTCGGTTGCGGCAGCATTGATTTATAAAGCAATCGACAATCAACTCTCGTGCGTGTTTGTCGATCATGGTTTGTTGCGTTTGAATGAAGCGGACAATGTGTTGAAAATGTTTTCAGGCAAGTTATCGGCAAATATTATTCACATTAACGCCGCTGACAAATTTATGTCGAAATTACAAGGCATTACAGACCCTGAACAAAAACGCAAAATCATCGGCAAGGAATTTGTGGAAGTGTTTCAAGCCGAAGCGGCAAAATTGCCTAATGCCAAATGGCTCGCACAAGGCACGATTTACCCTGATGTGATTGAGAGTGCGGGGGCAAAAACCAAAAAAGCCCACGCGATTAAATCGCACCACAATGTTGGGGGGCTGCCTGAAACACTACATTTAGAGTTGTTAGAACCTTTGCGAGATTTATTCAAAGACGAAGTGCGTCAATTAGGCGTAGCGTTAGGTTTGCCACGCGATATGGTTTATCGACACCCCTTTCCAGGACCTGGTTTGGGTGTGCGTATTTT
>JAFWTP010000142.1 GCA_017518845.1 Neisseriaceae bacterium | reverse complement strand
GTTCAGGCAGCCTAAATAAATTGTTTTGAAAGAATTATATTTTTATAAATCATTGCCAATGCGATTGTTTATAACAATATGATTATTGAATTTCAGGTTGCCTGATAATACAAACAAAACAGCGTGGGCAACAAGTTGCCCACCCTACGCTTGCTGGAAAAAGAATTAGACAAATTAGCACAAGCACAAGAGCAGTTTAAGGAAAATAAAGGAAGTTAAAACCTTTCAGGTAGCCTGAAAATATAAAAAGCGAACGCACTGTGTTCGCAATTTAAAAATCTCACCAGTGGTAAGCACATTGCGTCCGCACTGCGAACGGAATGTAAAATAAATACAGATAAACCTTTCAGGCAGCCTGAAACATAATACAGAGACAACAGTATGAACAACAACAACTACACTTCATCTTACAACGCTGCCGCTTGGCGGGGGCGTGTTGCGGATTTTATTTTTGACCCTTTGGACGCGTGGTTGCTGATTTCTTTGGTCATCATCTACATTGCCAGTATGTTTGTGCTGTATTCCGCAGACGGGCAAACTTGGGGGCAGTTAGAACGCAAAACCATATACACCGTGTTGGCGTTTTTCGCTATGTGGTTTATCGCCCGCTTTCGCCCCGTGTTTGTCAGCCGTTTTGCCCTGCCCTTGTATGGCGTATCCTTGCTGTTGTTAATCGGCGTGCAAGTGGCAGGCGTTACCGTAAATGGGGCAACCCGCTGGTTGGATTTAGGCGTAACCCGCATACAACCGTCTGAACTGATGAAAATCGCCCTACCGATGATTTTAGCGTGGTATTTTCACCGCTTGGATAATCAAGTGCGTTGGTATCACTGGATTGTGGCATTCATCATCATCGCCTTACCTGTGGCACTGATACTCAAACAACCCGATTTAGGCACGGCAATATTGATTTTAGCGTCAGGCTTATTAGTGGTATTTTTCGCAGGTTTGCCGTGGAAAGCGATTTTTGTCGCCCTAATCGGTGCGGTTGTTTCCCTGCCTGCCATTTGGGCGTATGGCTTACACGACTACCAACGCCAACGCATTTTAACCATGTTCAACCCCGAAGAAGACAAACTCGGTGCAGGCTACCATATTTTGCAGTCGATGACGGCAATCGGTTCAGGCGGCGTATGGGGCAAAGGCTGGTTAGGCGGCACACAAAACCGCTTGGACTATATCCCCGAACGCACCACAGACTTTATCTTTGCCGTATATGGCGAAGAATTTGGCTTTGTCGGCAACTCGCTTTTGGTGCTGATGTACGGCTTAATTGTCGCACGCGGCTTAACCATTGCCATGCGTTCTCGCACCATTTACGGCAGACTGCTTGCCGCATCTTTAACCATGACAATTTTCTTCTACGCCTTTATCAATATGGGTATGGTAAGCGGCATTCTCCCAGTAGTCGGCGTACCCCTGCCATTAGTCAGTTACGGCGGTACGGCAACACTGTCGATTATGGTAATTTTCGGCATGCTTATGGGCATTGCGGCGGATAAAAGGCTGTAAATAGGGGTTTCAGGCAGCCTGAAACTTTTGCAACATTTGTTTTGAAACGAAAAATTCAAGCTGCCGTAGGGTGGGTCTTCGACCCACCGAAATGTTAAAAATTACAAGTATTTGAATTTTAATTATTTTATCTCGAACTATCGGGCGATTGGTGGGTAGCCTGCCCACCCTATAACATTTGCATTTGTTGTATGCTTAAAATAGGTTTTGCAAAGGTTTCAGCCTAAAAAACAAAAATCCCATTCATTTGAATGGGATTTTTTTGCAATCAAACAACGATTATTTTTTACTCCAATACCCCCACCATGGTCCTTTTTTGGGGTTTTTCCAGCCTGTTTTTAGGTATTCGCTGTTAGGATAATTGTGTTCCAAAACACGGCGTGCGTCTTGTGCGAGTGTGGGTTGTTGCATTTTGTCATACGCACTCATCATCATTGCCAACGCTTCTTCCACAAATGGCGTGTTTTGAAAGCCTGTAACAATGTTTTTCGCACGGTTTGCCGCCGCCAAGTAGGCACCGCGTTCCATGTAATAACGAGCCACAGCCATTTCGTGTCCGCCCAAAGCGTGTACAATTTTCACCATGCGTTCTTTGGCGTCATTTGCGTAGCGACTGTTGGGGTAGCGTTTCACTAATTCGGCAAAGGTTAAATAGGCTTCGCGGTTGGCGGTTGGGTCGCGGTCTGACCAGTCTTGGGCTGCCACTTTGTTCATAAACGAGCGGTCTTCGTTAAAATGCACCGTGCCTTTCAGATATAAAATATAATCCATATCTTTGTGGTTGGGGTAATCGCGTTGAAATTGCTCGATTTCTGCCAAAGCCTTGTCTTTTTCTTCGTCTAAATAAAGTGCGTATGCACTATCCATTTGGGCTTGCTGGG
>JAFWTP010000141.1 GCA_017518845.1 Neisseriaceae bacterium | reverse complement strand
TCACGCAAAAATTGTTCTACCAAGTTGATTTCATTTGCGTATTCATCGCCGTCTAACGCACCACGCATTAACTCAAAACGCAGGTACATTAAATAAGTGTTTAGAGCGTCTGTTTCGCAATAATCACGAATTTCGTCAATTTTACCTTCCGTATAGGCTTGCCAAACTTTGGAGCCGTCCAATCCTAACTTACCAGGAAAGCCACACAATTTAGCCATATCGTCCAAAGGAACATTATTTTTAGGCTGATACAAGGCTAACAAATCCATTAAATCGCAATGGCGAGTGTGATAGCGACTAATATAATTATTCCATTTAAAATCACCGTCCATAGCCCAGTATTTTGCGGCACGAATGCCGTGAATAAGCCCGCGATAATGCAGCACAGGCAAATCAAAACCGCCGCCATTCCAACTGATTAACTGCGGCGTGGTGTGTTCGATAATGTCGAAAAATTTAGCCAAAATAATGTCTTCACCGTCATTAGGTTCGCCTAATGTAGCAACTTTAATATTACTTGCCCCCTTTCGCATACAACAAGAAATTGCCACAACTTTTTGCAAATGCAAAGGCATAAAATCACTGCCTGTGTCGGCACGGCGTTTTTGCTGCATAAATGCCACAGTTTCAGCGTCCGACAAGTGTTCAGGCAGCCCATATAATTGCCGAATGCCATGAGCGTCTGGAATTGTTTCAATATCGAAAGCAAGTAAAGTACGCATAATGTTTTTTCCTGTATAAATTGTAGGGTGGGTTTCCAACCCACCGCAACGCCACAAGGCGTTGATAACACAAAAAATATTTTAGAAAATCAAATTGTTGAATTTGCCCCTATGGGGCAATGGTGGGCTGGGAAGCCCACCCTACGGCAGGTTTAAATCTTTATTGCAAAAACAGCAAACAATCAAAATGGTGGGTCAAAGACCCACCCTACGCATTATTTTTCAGGCAGCCTGAAAGGTTTTTTACTCTCTGTCCAAACACTCAATCCATCACCAACTCATTTAAGGCTTCTACCAACTGCTCATCGGTAAAAGGTTTGCAGATAAAGCCTTGTGCGCCGAGTTCCAACGCCCGAATGCCTGTGGCTTTGTCGGACATGGCGGAAATTACCAAAATTTGTGCGTCTGGGTCTATGTGCATAATGCGGGCAATACACTCCAAACCGTCCATTTCTGCCATGGTCAAGTCCATGGTAATCACATCGGGGTGATACCTTTGGAATAACTCCAAGGCTTCAACGCCATTTTTTGCTGTGCCAATTAACTCAAACTGGGTATCGTTATACGCCCGCTTAATGCGGTTGCGAATAATCGTGGAGTCATCAACAATCATCAGTTTAAACATTTTTCATACTCCTTTATTCACCCACTGGAATATTCGCCGTAAAACGCGTGAATTTGTTTTTCTCGGATTCGGTTTTCAAGCGACCGCCCATATTTTGAATGCGGTCTTTGACAATACCCATACCCACGCCACGACCTGCGTCTTCGTTACCCGATTTGGCTGTGGAAAAGCCTGACGCAAAGATTAAGCCCAACAGTTGTTTGCTGTTTAAAAGTTCGGCTTCTTGTTCGGTGTAAATGCCTTTTTCTACGGCTTTTTGACGAATGAGATTGGCGTCCAAACCCGAACCGTCATCTTCCACCGTCAGCAAAACATGATTATTGGCAGCAGCCGCTAATGAAATTTTCACCACGCCTGTTTCGTCTTTGCCTTTGGTTTGCCGCTCGATTGGGTCTTCAATGCCGTGATAAATGGAATTGCGTAATAATTGCAACACAATTTCTTTGATAAATGCGGCGGTTTGTTGCGGCAGTTTGATTTCGTCAAAACCTGTGCATTCGACTGCCACTTTTTTATTGTTGCGGCGAGCAATGTCTTGGGCAAATTGTTCAAAATAGCGTTTCATAATGCCCGTTTCGGCATGTGTGGGCGGCAGATTGCGACCGTCTTGCTTACTGGTTGCCACCACGCCCACGCGTTTGGCAAGTTGTTCAATGCCTTTGAACGCCGCCATTAACTCGTCTAACATGACAGTCAAAGGCAAAAAGTCATTGCCTGTAATTTCAGGCTGCCTTTGCATGCTTTCGATTTTGTCTTCAAACGAAGTCGCTAATACCACAAAACTGTTCAGCCGCAGGGCAGACGATTCGCCTTTAATGCTGTGAATTTCACGATAAATATCGCGTAATTTGGCTTTCAGCACTTCGGGATTATGCCCTGCTTGCAGTTTGAGAATATCGTTAATGCGACTCATACATTGCCGCACAGACGACAAGAAACTGCTCACCAAATCGGGTTCAATATTCAACACCGAAGTTAAGGTTTCCATTTGCAAATCGTTTTGTTCGCGTTCTAATGCCAAGCGTTCTTCCAAACGCACGGCGGCAGTAATGTCGGACACCGAAACCAAAATGCGGGCAATATCATCGTCTTCATACACGCGAGAGAATTGAAAATCCAAAAAGCGTTCTTGCTTAAAGCCGTTCAAATCGTCAATATCCACCGAAATGCGGTGCAAGGGGTTTAAGTCGGTAATCAGTTTGGGCTTAATGCGTTTGTTGAACAACTGGGCAATAAAGCCACGCGTGGTTTCCACATCTTTTTGCGACACAATGCTTTCTAATACCGTGCCCAAATCTTTGCCACCCACGCCGCGTTGTCCGATAATGTTTTCCAAAGCAGCCGAATATTGCGAACCGATTTTCAAATCTTTATCCACCAAGAACAAGCCGTCTTTGACGGTTTGCAAAATTTCACGGGTTTCGCGGCGAGCGTCTTTACTTTCGGTATCAAACACTTGCAAGCGGCGTGCAAAGAAGAAGATAAAAATAACCCAGTAAGCCAAAAGCACTGCCACGCCGCCGATTTGAATGGTTTTCATCATTTTCATGCGTTCAATCGTGCGTTTGGTAATGCGGTCGGTTAAGGCATTAACTGCGGTGTAAATAATGGTGTTGGCGTTTTGGGCTTCTTCGGTTACCGCGTCTAACAAAGCGGTATTGACACTAATATCGCGTGCCGACATTAAGTAAGTACGCAATCGTTGTTCGTAAGTACCCCACTCGCGTTGTGCGGCAGACAGCACTTCCAATTCCTTGCCTGTTAAGGGTTCTACTTCGGTAGTAGCACCATCAACCGATTTAATTTGACCGCCATAAGCAAAGGAATGCAAATTTTGTTCAAACAATTTAACATTCTGCTCCAAGCGTTTCAGTGTCTCTTCAATATGCGGTGCGTGCGGGTCTTCGTTAATCACCAAACGCAGGCTGAATAAATCGCGGGTGATATTTTGAATAGAATCACGCATAGACGATGAAACATTGATTGCCACCGCGTTTTTCGCCATTTCGCCCGATAGGTAAAAATTCATACCCAACACGCCTGCCACCAGCAGGATAAACACGGTCATCGAAACCACCAAGCCGCGATAACGGGCTTCGTTTTGATTTTTTTGTGTGCGAACTTTCACCTTTTTGGGGGATTTCTCTTTTTTGCCACCACCCAAAGAGATTTTAGGAAGTTTTATATTCATATTCCACACCTCTTATCTTACCAAGTGGGATCCGAATCAAACCATTTGCGGTATAGTTTGCGATAAGTACCGTCTGTCAGTACTTTACCCAAACCGCTGTTGATTTTTTGTCGCAATTCTTTGCGTCCTTTACGAACCGCAAAGGCGTATTGTTCCCCTCGTTTGAGTTTTAATGGAATAACTTTCAAACCCAATTCTTTGCGTTTTTGATAATACAAAGCCAATGGCATATCCAATAACATTGCGTCTGCCTCGCCTGTGGCAACCGCACGAATGCCCGAATAAACTGTAGATACCGAGCGTGTTTCCCACGGCACAATCGTACCTTCGGAAACTTGTATGTGGGCATCAACTTTGGCATTGACATTATTGGCTAATAAAATTAAGGCAGCATTGGCAATTTCTTGTGCGGTTGTACCCTCTTGCACCACCAAGCGTTTGCCCACTAAATCGGGAATGGAATTGATGTGACCATCGTCTTCTTTCACCAATAAAACATAACCCACTGTCATATAAAATTGCGTGAAATCGACTTGATTTTTCATATCATCGGTAACGGTTAAGCCGCTGCCGATAATGTCTGCGGAACCATCATCTAATGCTTTAACCAAATTACTTAAAGCCTGCGGACGGGTTTTGATTTCAAAATTTTCGCGTTTGCCAATTTCGGTGAGCAAATCCACCTCAAAGCCAATCAAACTATTGCCCACTTCATCGCGTGCGGTCAAAGGCATTTTGGACGATTCTGCCATAAAAGTATAAACTTTTTCCGCAGAATAATTGTTAGGACGAATAATGTTTTCGACATTGTCAGGCATCGGTTCGGCATATTGATTATCCGAACACGCTGTAAAAAACAGTGGCAACGCCAATGCTCCTGCCAATAAAAAATGCTTTGTTTTCAGTTTCATAGCGAAATTTCCACAAATATTTATTTCCTATCTTGATGTGTTCATTCTCTTCTTTGTAAAGAAATTTCTTAATATAAATCGCTGAAAATGTTTTATATTATATCACCGTCTGACAGAAAAAAACGCTTTTAACATATTTTGTGCCTGTTTTTCGCACACCCCGCTGAAAACTGCGGTGTGATGATTGAGCGTTTTATCCGCAAAAACATTGTTCAGGCTGCCTGCAACCCCTGTTTTCGGTTCATTCACCGCAAAAATCAAGCGGCGAATGCGTGCGTGCATAATCGCACCAGCACACATTAAACACGGTTCAAGCGTAATATACAAATCACAATCGCACAACCTTGATTTACCGCAAATTTTTGCCGCTTGCGTTAAAGCATTCAGTTCCGCATGATGAAAGGCAACGCCGTCTTTTTCCACCGTATTATGGGCTCGGGCAATCACTTTATCTTGACACACCACCACCGCTCCCACAGGCACTTCGCCTTGTTGTGCCGCAATTTCGGCTTCTTTGAGTGCGATTCTCATAAAGTGTTGCATTTTTGCAACAGACGGAAAAATCGCCACAGGAAGGTGTGCTTTCAGGCAGCCTGAAAGTTGTTGTTTGCGTGTGTCATCAATTTCACTTAAAGAAACACCACGAGCAAAAGCGTCCAAACGCCACAACACCGACTTTGTGGGCGTTAAACCCAATTCTTTGAGCAGTAAAAACACCTTCACCACACCTGTGGCAGCAATGTCCTGCGGTGTGGTTAAACCTAATTGCGTTAAGGCGTTGTGTATGCTGTTTGATAAATAATTCATTGTGTTATCCATAGTTTCAGGCTGCCTGAAACTTTACAAAACCTATTTTAAACATATAATAAATGCAAATATTATAGGGTGGGCATTCCTGCCCACCAACCGCCCGATAGGACGGAAATTTCTTTAATATCAATAAATAATCAACGCCGCAGGCAGAGTGGTGGGTAGCCTGCCCACCCTATAACGAACGCTTTTTGTATCAGTAGTAGGGTGGGATTGCTATCCTACCGCAACGCCGCAAGGCGTTGAATACACGATAAAAATATAACTTCTTTTTTGCCTCTACGGGGCAATGGTGGGATAGCAATCCCACCCTACAATAGATTTCAATTTTTTATTTCAGGCAGCCTGAAACACAAACGCAGACAACATTCCCTTATGCTTAAAAACATAAGAAAAACATTGTCTGCGTGATTGATTTAAGCACAAAAGCAATTTACGATTTACGCAAGCAAATCACAATGTATGCGGTGTGTTCTTTCCAGTCAATCGGAATCACAAAGGAACGCGAGTCGCGTGGCAAGTGAATTTCATCTGGAATGCCTTTAATGATAAATGGCACAGAAATATTAAATTCAGGGCCGTATTCACTGCGAGCGTTGCCTGAAATGGTGTTTGCCACTTCGCCCACCAAGTCCATTTGGTTATCCAAAGATTGATCAGGTTCTTCAATCGTTTGCAATAAATGGATTAAAAGATCGCCAGGTGCGGTGAAATAAACACAGCCTGTAATCGGACCTGTAATGCCAATCACACCTGTAATGTCGCAGGCAGGCGGATTGGTGTTTTCGCACAAATAAGGCGTGCCGACATCAATTTCGTATTTATTCACCTGCGTAAAGTAGTTATTGACACCGTCAATAAACACTTGCAACCGTTTTTCTTTCATTGTGCTTTCTCCAAAACTTGGGATTGTCGGAAATTGAAACTACTATAACTTTTTGATTTTTAATGTTATATAAAAATCATTTGGGTTTCCTGTTTGTGGTGTGTTGCGTTTTTTTATAACGAAGTACCCATTGTACCTGAAATATTGCGGTTTGTTGTGATTTTTATGCCGTCTCATTAAGATTGTTTGGGCTGCACCAATTTCGGCACAGGCAATCTGTCCAAGCGTTCCAAAATGCCTGTAATCGACTTCGGCTTACTGAACAACAGCGACATAATCAGCATGCGTACATCTTCTTCCTTGCGAATATCCACTTCAAAAACCTGCATATCAGGATAGAGTTCATGCACAGCTTTTTCGTAATCGGCAAGTTTCAGATTATGTGGTGCGGGCGAATCGAATTTGTTAATCCCCACCACACAAGGCACATTTTTGAGAAATTTATCGAATTTACCCAAGTAAAATTTCATTCTCTCAATCGGGTTTTCTGCCAAGTGATCGACTAACACCACGATGCCATGTGCCCCTTCACCCAAAATATCCCACATAAAATCAAAGCGTTCTTGCCCTGGTGTGCCATACAAATGCACACGCGTCTCTTCGTCCAGAGTAACCAAACCATAGTCCATAGCGACTGTGGTGTTTTCTTTAATGGCAGTAACTTCGGATTCAGTGGCTTTCACTTCGGTCATCACAGGCTCAACCTCGCTATATGTATGAATAGCGGTGGTTTTGCCACACCCCATAGGGCCTGTAAAAACGATTTTATGGTCGAACATTATTCGGCTTTTCTACTTGATTGAATACTCACAGCCTGCAAGTTTAACAAAAAAAACCAATGCTGTCATTGTTTCGCGTGATTTTATTAGCAATTATTTTCCTTTTTAATGAGACTCAACCAATTTTCACAACACAAATAAATAATTTCAAAACACTCTTCAAAATTACCCGTGTACCAAGGGTCAGGAACAAAATCAAAATCTTCACAAAAATCAGTGAGTTTAAAAATGCGTTGCGAATTGCGTCCTAATCGGCGTTCAACATCGCGTAAATTATTGTCGTCCATCACCGCAATATAATCGTATTGCAATAAAGCATTTTCAGGCAGCCTACTACTGACAAAACCTTGTGTATCAATGCCCTGCTCTTGCAAAATGCGTTTTGTACCTGTGTGCATATCTTCACCATCATGCCAGCCCGAAGTGCCGCAACTGGCTGTGCTAATTTTATCGGAAAGTTGTGCTTTGGCAATTAAATCCCGCATCACAAATTCCGCCATAGGTGAGCGACAAATATTGCCTAAACAAACAAATAATAAATGTATTTTTTTCATATTATTCATTTTCTGTATCAAAAATAAATCTTTTTCAGGCAGCCTGAAATTATAAAACAAATAAAAAAACCGAATTTCTATTAGCAGAAATTCGGTTTTTGATAATTAAAGCAATTACGCCAAAGCGGCTTTGGCTTTTTCAACCAAACTTGCAAAGGTGTTTTTGTCGAATACGGCAATATCTGCCAACACTTTGCGATCGATTTCGACTGCGGCTTTTTTCAAGCCGTTCATAAATTTGCTGTATGACAAACCGTATTGGCGTGCGGCAGCGTTAATGCGGGCAATCCACAAACGGCGGAATTGGCGTTTGCGTTGGCGGCGGTCGCGATAGGCGTATTGACCTGCTTTCATCACCGCTTGTTTCGCTACACGGTACACATTTTTACGGCGACCGCGATAACCTTTTGCTAATGCAAGAACTTTTTTATGGCGTGCTCTTGCGGTTACACCTCTTTTTACGCGTGGCATATCTTAACTCCTTTATGCATAAGGCAACATTTTGTTAATGGAAGCCATATCGCGTTCATTGACCATTGTGGTGCCGCGTAATTGGCGTTTGGTTTTGGTGGTTTTTTTGGTCAGAATGTGGCGTTTGAACGCAAAACTGCGTTTCACGCCGCCATTACCAAGTGCTTTGAAGCGTTTCTTCGCACTGGATTTGGTTTTCATTTTAGGCATTTTGTTATGTCCTATTTGTTTGTTTTAAAATTCGGCAATCAGGTGATTTATATTAAAATACAAATACTTGCAAAACCCATTGCCACTCTTTTGTTAATAACGGTTAAACGGCTTGTTTAACCGTTAAAAATTATTCGTCAGCACCTGTGTAAGGGCGAACGCTAACGGTTTGGCGTTTTAACGCACCTTTGACGGAAAATTCAACATAGCCATCAACTTTGGCGAATAAGGTGTGGTCTTTGCCCATACCCACATTTTCGCCTGCGTGAAAGCGTGTGCCGCGTTGGCGTACGATGATAGAACCTGCGGGAATTAACTCGTTGCCGTAGGCTTTTACACCCAAGCGTTTGGCTTCTGAATCGCGACCGTTTTTAGAACTACCGCCTGCTTTTTTACTTGCCATAATTTATACTCCTAAAATTTAAGCAATCGCATCGATACGAATTTCGGTGAAATTCTGGCGATGTCCTTGGTGTTTTTGATAGTGTTTGCGGCGACGCATTTTGAAAATGCGAATTTTCTCGCCACGACCATGAGCCACAACTGTGGCGGTAACTTTGGCACCTGCAACCAACGGTGTGCCAACCTTAACCGCATCACCGTCAGCAATCATCAAAACTTCGGAAAGTTCGATTGTGCTGTCGATGTCTGCTGGTATCTGTTCTACTTTCAATTTGTCGCCGACAGAAACTTTATACTGTTTTCCGCCAGTTTTTATGACCGCATACATAGACATTTACTCCTAAAAAAATTTAACGCACCATTGCGTTAAACACGAAAGGCACGGATTATCTAATGTTTTGAGAAAGTTGTCAAGCCTTTTCAGGCTGCCTGAAAAATGAAAAATAACCGTTAATTTGTTATAAACGCCGATTATTTATAAATCTATTTTTTTGCACACGAAATGCTATAATGCAAAC
>JAFWTP010000140.1 GCA_017518845.1 Neisseriaceae bacterium | reverse complement strand
GTTTTATAATTCTCTTAATACTAATAAAATGGCTTTCGATTTTCCTGATCCTGATTTAGGTATGTATATCCAATTTTTAGATTTTAATGATTTAGAAGTGACTCAAAAGAATCTCCAACCTTTGGTTTCAGGATTACATAAATCCTTATTAATTCCAGCAGGAAAATCTTTATATCATTTTCTTCCAATATTAAAAGATAGTAAATTAATACATTATTATATAAGATCTAAACGACAAAATTCAAAAATTTTTGTTTCTTTCGAAACTTGCCAAAGTTATCCAGATAATTGCAAATTTCCTGATAAATTAACTTCTGAAACATCAACACCTTTAATTGGAAATATTGGAATGTGGTTCACTTGCCGCTTTAACCATAGGCAAAACTGAATATTTAACACAACAAAATTGGCAAGATTTACGAAATTTAGGCATTACCCATTTGGTCAGTATTTCGGGTTTGCATATCGGTGGTGTAGCAGGTTTAACCGCATTATTTTGTTTATTTTTAATTAAAAAAATAAACTACTATTTCAATTATTTACCCACTCATTCGCCTAAAATTATGTCCGTTATTTTGGGTTTATTTGCAGCCACAATTTATGCTTATTTAGCAGGTTTTTCTATTCCCACACAAAGAAGTTTAATGATGATTGTGGTATTTGCCTTATCTTTAATCTTAAAAAAATATTTTACGGTGTGGAAAATTTGGCAAATCGCTCTAATTATTATATTACTTATCAATCCAACTGCGGCTTTAACTGTGGGTTTTTATTTATCGTTTGGTTTAACCGCTGCCATTATTTTTTATATGAATAACCGCATAACAAAACAAAAAAATAATCAAATTGATTTATTTGTTAAAATGCAGTATGCCGCCATTATTGCGTCTATTGTGCCATTAGGTTTATTTTTTGCGTCTTTTCCACTCATATCCCCGATTGCTAACGCCATTTTTATTCCCTTATTTTCCATTATTTTGGTACCCTTGTCTTTATTTGCTTTAATTTGCCCATTTGATTTTCCCTTGTATTGTGCGATTTTCTTGGCAGAATACACAATAGACACCATTCATTTTATGGCACAATTTTCACCCATATTACCTATTGCCAAGCCCTCTATTTTATGGATTATTTTAAGCCTAATCGCAAGCATTATTTTATTATTACCACGCGGTTTTTATTTACACTTTTGGGCAGTTTTAATATTGTGTATTTTTATTTTTTATCCAATAAAAAGGCTGCCTGAAACTCATTTTCAAGCCACTGTTTATGATGTCGGACAAGGTTTAGCGGTGCTGATTGCCACACAAAATCACGCGTTATTATTTGATACAGGCAAAGAAAATACGGTTTCTTCTTTAATTTCATCGCTTTATGCGGATAATGTCAAAAATTTGGATATGCTGGTTTTGTCGCATAACGACAACGACCACGATGGCGGCAGAAACGCCATTCAGGGAGCCTTTAAGCCTAAAACCATTGTTGCAGGTGAAACAGACGCTTACGATTTTCCTGTGAGCCACTGCACAAGCGGCACTTCTTGGGAATGGGACGGCGTGTGGTTTGAATGGCTCACGCCCAAAACCGATAACAACACAGCAGGCAACGACAAAAGTTGCGTTTTGCGTGTGGTAGCAAACGGTTACGCCTTGCTTGTTACAGGCGATTTAAGCCAAAAATACGAACAAAAATTAGTCGAAACTTATGGCGACAATTTATATTCACAAGCCTTGATTTTGGGACATCACGGCAGCAAAACTTCATCATCAAGCCTATTTTTGGACAGCGTCCGACCCGATTACGCCATTGTCTCCGCCAGTCTCAATAACGCCTATTTTCACCCACACCCAAGCGTACTCAAACGCCTAAACCAACGCCATATCAACATTTATCGCACCGATTATCAAGGAGCATTGCGTCTTGACACACTTTCAGGCAACCTGAACATAGAACCAATTAAAAAATATCGCCCCTACTGGCAGCAAAAACCGATTCAATTTAAAAAATAAAATATATAAACTTAATTATTTTTAGAAACTAATAAAACAGTGGATAAATTTATTCACTCATTAAAAAACAATGGGTTATATGAAAATTTGCCGTGTATAAGTTGTATTTTGCCTGTGGAGCATTGTGGATAAGTTTAAGAGACAAAAAAATATTGTGGATAAGTGGCAAAATATACCCAAATATGCACAGTGTTTTGTGAATATAGTCGTTTCTTCTTGCAAAAAACTATTTTCACCACTTTTCAGGCAGCCTGAAAAAGATTTTGTCCATTTCATTCTCGTGAATGATTTCTATCGGTTATAATTGACCGCTTGAATAAACGATATTTTTTAGCCGATGAGAGCCACATTTAACATTGTTCAACACAGAGCCGTTTCAAACAAACTTGCAGACGATACGGCGTGGCGTTTGTGGGCGGAAAATGCTTTGAATATTGCCGATTTGCCTGAAATCAAGCCTGCTGTGGCGTTTTTGCCTGCTCTGTTGCGGCGGCGTTTGGATTTATTGTCGCGACTGATGTTTCAGGCAGCCTATCCTTTGGCTGATGATTTGGGCGATTATCCTGTGGTGTTTGTGTCGCATGACGGCGAAATTAACCGCAGTTTTGAGATGTATGTTTCGCTTTTGAAAGACGCTATGGTGTCGCCAAATTCGTTTTCCTTGTCGGTGCATAATGCGGCGGCTGGGCAGTGGTCTTTGGTGCGGCAATTTACGGGCGAAACAGTGGCATTAGCCGCACGCCGAGACGGTTTTGAATGTGGCGTGATGGAAAGCGTGTCTATGTTAAATGACGGTTATCCGCGGGTGTTGTTGATTGTTGCCGACAATCCCTTATCCGCCGAATTTAGCGTAACGCCTTATATTCGAGCCCCATTTGCATACGCTTGGGCAGGCATTTTGGAAAAAGGAGACGATTATTCGCTGTCGTTTGAGCCTGCTGAAAATCAAGATAACGGTTTTTACTGGGGGGTGTTGAATTTTATTCAAGCGACAAAACAAGGCAAAAAATCGTTTGTAAATCAATATGCAAGTGGAAACTGGCAATGGCAGATAAGGCGTTGATTTTATTTCAGGCTGCCTGAAATTGAACACAAAGTGAAATAAAAATGCGTGATTTGAATGTCAATCGACTATACCGCCTATTTAGCACAGGTTTGGGTTTTATTATTTTTGGTGTGGCAGGTTTTTTATTTCAGTTTGTGCTTTTGCCTTACACCTTAAAAAGCACCGCAGGCAATTTGGAGCGACAAAAAAAAGCACGCAAAATGGTGTCGGCTTCGTGGCGGTTTTTTACAGGTTATTTAACCAAATCAGGCACTTGTGCGGCAAGTTTTCACGGCTTTGAACGCTTGGGAAAACAAGGACAAGTTATTTTATGCAATCACCCGTCTTTGTTAGATGTGGTGTTTATGATAAGTCGCTTACCTGAAATTAACTGCTTGATTAAGCAAGATTTACAAAAAAATCCTGTGATGAGAGCACAAATTAAAGCCTGCGGTTACATTCCGAATAGCGAAGATTTGGATTTTATTGATAAAATTAACGATGTGCTACTGCAAGAATGTTTGCTGATTTTTCCCGAAGGCACACGAACCAAGGAAGGCAAACCGATTGAATTTGGTCGTGGTGCGGTGTCGTTAGGCTTACGCAGTGCCAAAGTAATTACCCCTGTGGTGATTAAAATGAATCCGCAAAACTGGAAGAAAAACCAGCCGTGGTATCATATTCCTGCTAAAAAACCTGTGTATGAATTTGTTGTGGGCGATGACATCAATCCGCAAGACTGGTTACGCGAAAAACCTTTGCCGATTGCCGCACGCCGCCTGAATGAATATTTACAAACTTACTTTAACGAAAGAGTACAACAATGAACGAATTGTGCGAACAAATCAAAGCGTTGATTATCGACTCACTCAACTTGGAAGACTTAACCCCTGCCGATATTGACGACAACGCCCCACTGTTTGGCGATGACGGCTTGGGCTTGGATTCGGTCGATGCTTTGGAATTAGGCTTGGCAGTGCAAAAACACTTCGATTTTCGCATTGAAGCCAACAACACCGAATTACGCGATAGTTTCAAAAGTGTTGCTTCATTAGCAAATTATATCAAAAAAATCAAAGGGTTATAAAATGATTAGCGAACAAGAAATCCGTAAATTATTGTATGACGCATTAGAAAACCTGTTTGAAATTGACCCTGCCAAAATCACGGGGCAAGCGAATTTGTATGAAGATTTGGAAATCGACAGCATTGACGCGATTGACTTGCTCGACCACATTAAGCGGCAGACGGGGCATAAATTGCAAGCCGAAGACTTCCGCAGTGTGCGGACGATTGACGATGTGGTTGCAGCGGTTATGAAAAAAGCACAAGAAAATGAAGAGGCGTAAGGTGCAGAACTCTGCCGAAACACAAGACAATTAAAACCTTTGCAAAAGTTTTGTCATCACACTTTCAGGCAGCCTGAAACACAACACGCCACAACGCCATTTTAAAATGAAAACCTTTGCCGCCGTTGTTTTAGCCCTTGTTTCCATTGCCTATCCCTTTTTGTGGTATTTTGGCAGAAACACGGACGGCGGTTTTTTGTGGCTTGCCTTGTTAATGGCAGGTTTATGGGCATTTCGTGCGATATTCAAAAAAGAAAAAGCACAAAAAGTTTTTTCTTTTTTAATTGCCTTATTTTTTATTGCCTTATTTATTTTCAGGCAGCCTGAAATTATGTACTGGTATCCTGTTTTAATGAATGGCATTATGCTGATGATATTTGGCATAAGTTTATTTTCTAAACAAAGTTTAATTGAAAGAATTGCCCGTTTGCAAAACCCAGATTTACCCGAAAAAGGCATTATATACACCCGCAAAATAACGCAAATTTGGTGCGGTTTTTTTATTATCAACGGCATCATTGCCGCCTTATTGATAATATTCAAACAATTTGAATTATGGGCAATATACACAGGTATGATTGCTTATATTATAATGGGACTTTTATTAGGCGGTGAGTGGCTCTATCGCAAAAAGATTTTAAAGTTATAAAATATATATTCGAGATAAATAAAATGAAACTTGCTGCCATTATTCCCCATTATCGACATATTCACACTTTACCCAAAGTCATTACCGCCCTACAACAAGAAAATATTCCCATTTTTGTGGTTGATGACGGTTCGGGTGAAGAATACCAAGACGCATTAAATAATATAGAACAACAATATGCAATCAATCTTTTCAGGCTGCCTGAAAATCACGGCAAAGGTTTTGCGGTGAAATATGGTATTGAAGAAATGAAAAAACAAGGTTTTTCTCATTCACTTCAAATAGATGCGGACGCACAGCACGATTTTAATGCGATTTTCAAATTAAAAGACGCTTGCCAAAATAATCCCAAGGCTTTAATTTGTGCGAATCCGATTTATGGCAAAGACGCACCCAAGTCGCGATTATACGGTCGCAAAATTACCAACTTTTGGAATGTATTGCATACTTTTTCATTTTCTATTAAAGACGGTTTGTGTGGGTTTAGAATTTATCCGATTAACGATTTTTTAAGCACTTGCCAAAAAGAAACGGTCGGCAATGGTATGGATTTTGATAATGAAATTTTAATTAGAATGTATCGCCAAAAAATACCGATTATTTGGATAGACACGCCTGTTACTTATCAAGACAATGGCATTTCGCATTTTAAAATGTGGCAAGATAATATTAAAATATCCAAAATGCACGCACGATTATTTTTAAGCCGTTTTTTGCCGAAAAAAAAGGATAAAAATTAAACCGTTCAGGCTGCCTGAAAAACAGCGTGTCATTGCGAGACGACAGTTAGCCGTTAGCGGTTTACCGCTTACGGATATGTCGCCCCGATCCGTAAGGCGTGGGGGTCTCGAAGTCCTGTCGTGGCAATCCAGTTAAAACCGCAGGTTTTAACAAACGCCGCAAGGCGTTTTAATCGCATTGCATTAAACCGTTCAGGCAGCCTGAAAGAATATTTATGGGAATTTTTAAAAATATGTTACAGTAACTTTTTATATTTTTTAAATGCCACACGGATTCGATTTTTCTAACGAAAAATCTTTATAATAAACAAGACATTGTGTTAATAGAAATTGCGTTAGCAATTTCGAATCCGTGTGGCAAAAATAAAATTGATTGTGTATCTATTTTTTAATTTTTAGAAGTCTCCATATAGGTTTATTATTAGGCAGCCTGAAAGAATATTTATTAAATAAAAAAGTGAAATCAACAATGAATCATGCAAATACACACTGGTCGCAAAAAAAAGAACGGGGTAATTCATTCTTTTTACGCATCACACTGTTATTAGTGCAATATACCCCTTTATTTTTTGTACGCTTTATTGCCTTTTTTGTGTGTTTGTATTTTTATTTAACTTCCAAAACTGCCCGCCATAATATTAAAACTTATCAACAAAAATTAAAAAATCAATTTCCAAAAACGCCTTTACCCAAAATAATGCCTGTTTATCGGCAATTTATTCAATTTGGTATTGCCATTGCTGACCGTTTTGCCGCTTGGCAAAATAAAATTTCGCCCGAACGCTTAATTTATGACGACCCTGATAATCTATTTAATCATATTAAGCAAAATCAAGGGCGTGGCGAAATTTTTGTGTGTTCGCATTTGGGCAATGTGGAAATGGTGCGGTGTTTTGCACGCCACTGGTTGCCCGATTTGAAAATGAATGTGTTGATGCACGGCAAAAATGCGGCAAAAATCAATCAAGCCCTAAAACAAGCAGGGGCGGAAGATATGCGTGTGGTGCAGGTTGCCGATTTGGACGCGGCACAAATGTTAGACTTGTCGCAACGCTTGGACGCAGGCGAATGGATTGTGATTGCGGCTGACCGCACCGCACCTAATGAGAACAGCAAAACCGTTGCCGTGCCATTTTTGGGCGAAAAAGCCCTTTTCCCACAAGGTGCGTGGCTAATGGCTCTACTATTAAAATCGCCAGTGTCATTGTTGTTTGCGGTGAAAAAAAACAAGCAATATCAATTATATTTACGCCATTTTGCCGATATTCCGCCAAGCGTATCAGGCAAAAAACGGCAGGAATATATCGAGCAGACGGCTCAAAAATATGCCACAATTTTGGCTGAATTTGCGGCGGAATATCCTTTGCAGTGGTTTAATTTTCACGATTTTTGGCAAGAAAAACAATTAGTTAAGGATTAAACAATGAAACAACATATCTATTGTCGTCATTTTTTTGAATGTGAAATCCCCTTTTTTGATGTCGATGCCCTTAATGTGGCATGGCACGGTAATTATGTGAAATATTTTGAAATGGCTCGTTGTGCTTTTTTGAACGAAATTGCCCATAATTACAACGATATGCGAGAAGACGGCTTTTGCTATCCGATTGTCAAATTGCAAGTGAAATATATGCGACCCGCTCGTTTTGGACAGAAAATCCGCATTGAAACACAATTAGTTGATTTTGAAAGTAAATTAGTGTTTAACTACACCATTTCGGACATTGATACAGGCGAAAAACTAACGCGAGCCACCACCGAACAAGTCGCCATTCGCATTGATAATCAAGAAACACAATTTATCATTCCCAACGCCTTGCAACAAGCGATTAAGCAGTATCAAGGCTTTCAGGCAGCCTGAAAGTATAATAAACAGCGTGGGCAACAAGTTGCCCACCCTACCTTGCTGTTTTTTTCTTTCAGGCTGCCTGAAAACTTTTACCCTTGCAGCATTTGCAATAATTCGTTTTCGCTAATCACTGCCACGCCTAATGCTTGGGCTTT
The DNA here is from genome assembly GCA_017518845.1 of Neisseriaceae bacterium. Taxonomy (GTDB): domain Bacteria; phylum Pseudomonadota; class Gammaproteobacteria; order Burkholderiales; family Neisseriaceae; genus RGIG9985. The sequence continues at coordinate 12,758 of JAFWTP010000140.1, read as the reverse complement.
GTCTAATTTGCTGCCAGCAAGCTCGCCTGCCACAACGAAGTCGGTTTTTTTGGAAACGCTGCCTGAAACTTTGCCGCCTACGTTTTCTATCATCGCTTGGGCGGTGTCTCGTTTGAGTGTGGGCAAAGTGCCTGTTAAAACAAAGGTTTTGCCTGCTATTTGGCTGTTGTTGGGTGCATTTTCTTCGCCGATTTCGTTTTCAATGTTTTGGCAGTAATTGAAAATTTGTTTTAATTGTTCAATATTTTCAGGCAGCCTAATATAATTTTGCCACACTTCGGGAAATTGTGAATTGGGTGTCATCAATTTTTCAGAATTTTTTTCAGCAATTTGCCAAAGTTCGGCGGCTTTTTTTTCGCTCAAATCGTCTATTAAATGAAATAAAAAATTATTCGGCTGTAAGCAATTTTTTATTTTTGCTGACGGCTGTTTTTCTTGCTGCTTTACGCCTGCTTTTAATAATAATTCGGTTTGTTGTTCGTTTTTGAAAAAACGGTAAATAGATTGAGCCGAAGTTTCACCTATATCAGGCAAAGATTTTAATATACACAAAGGGGCGTTTTTTAAGTTTTTCAGGGTGCCAAAATATTCTGACAAAGTTTTGGCGGTTTTTTCTCCGATATGGCGAATGCCTAATGCAAAAATCAATCGTGATAAGGGCGGATTTTTGCTGTTTTCAATGCCTGATAAAATATTTTCTGCCCATTTTACGGCTTGACTATCACTATTTTTAATTTTTTGTAAGTCATTGATAGTTATTTGATAAATATCGGCAAAATTATTCAATACACCAGAATGTACCAAATCTTCAATATATTTATCGCCTAATTTATCTATATTCATTGCTTTTCGGGACGCAAAATGAATAAACGATTGTGTTTTTTGTGCCGAACACAAAATACCGCCTGTGCAACGAAATACCGCTTCATCTTCTTCTTTTTCTAATAAACTGCCACAAATCGGGCATTTTTCAGGCAGCCTGAAAGGTTTTGTATTATTTGGGCGGCGTTCTAATACCACAGATACCACTTCGGGAATGACATCACCTGCATGGCGGATAATCACGGTGTCGCCTATGCGAATATCCTTGCGTTCTATTTCGTCTTGATTGTGCAGTGTGGCATTAGAAACCATTACCCCAGAGACGGCAACAGGTTCTAATCGTGCTACTGGTGTCGCGGCACCCGTTCTGCCGATTTGAATTTCAATGTCTTTTAACACCGTCATCACTTCTTGGGCAGGAAATTTATGGGCAATCGCCCAGCGTGGTGTGCGTTCGCGAAAACCTAATTGTTTTTGTTGCGATAAGGAATTGACTTTAATCACCACGCCGTCAATATCGTAGGCTAATTCATCTCTAATTTTTGCAATATATTCATAGTGTTGCAAAATTTTATCAATATTACCTGTGGCGGTGAGTTTTTCATCAGGCACAGGTAAGCCTAATTGTTTTAATAATTGTAATTCATCATCATGCGTTAAGGGTGCAGAAATGCCGCCAATTTGGGCAATGGCGTAGGCAAAAAAGTGCAAATTTCGCTCGGCGGTAATGGCAGGATTTAACTGCCGCAAACTGCCTGCCGCCGCATTACGACAATTTGCCGCAGGCTTAAACGGCTTGGGTTCAAACACTTTGCCTTGTCGCACTGCGTCCGCTTTTTGCTTGGCAATTTTGTCGTTATATTCAAGAAGTAATTGTTCATTCAGACGATTAAAATCGTCCTTAAACATAAGCACTTCGCCACGCACTTCTAATAATGTAGGAATATTATTATTTTCAGTCAGGTTAAATAAATCATCTTGAAAATTATTTTCAGGCTGCCTGAAAATATTTAATTTATGGGGAATGGTTTTTATGGTTTTGATATTATGAGTAATATCTTCTCCTGTTTCTCCGTCTCCACGCGTGGCTGCCTGAATTAAAATACCGTTTTTATATATTAACGAAACCGCCAAACCGTCAAATTTAGGCTCGGAAAAATATTGATACGCTTCTTGCAAATTGTCTTGAATAGACTGATTAAAGGCAAACATTTCCGCATGATTAAAAACGCCATTTTCAAGCGGCGAAAACGCATTCGCTAACGACAACATCGGCACTTGGTGCTTAACTTTGGCAAACCCCGCCGCCGCCTTTGCCCCCACTTTGTGCGTAGGACTTGTCGCCTGTCTCAACGCAGGATACGCCGCTTCTAACGCTTCTAATTCACGAAACAAGCGGTCATATTCTTCGTCCGTAATCAATGGACTATCATCACGATAATACGCATCAGCATAACGATTAAGCTTTTCGGTTAAGTCTTTGATTTGTTGTGCAATGTTTTGGTTTTCCATTTCAGGCAGCCTTTTTTATTGAATAGATTTTTGATATTCTTTTATGCGATGAGTGATATTTTTAATATGTTCATCAGTCATAAAATCCAAAAATATTTTAATATCATCATTTTCTTGTGCGTCAGATAAAGATTGAATATATTGTGCCTTGTGTTCTTTTTTCACAATAGACGGTATCATATTAAATTCTTTTTGTATCATATTCATCACAATTCTTGCCATTCTGCCATTACCGTCCGCCCATGGGTGAATGGTTACTAAATGATAATGTGCCTGAAAACTTAATTCGTATATTTTTTCAATTTTATTTGTCGATATTTGACTGCGTTCTAAATTTAACCATTGACAAAATTCATTTATTTTTGCAGAAATTTTTTGCCAAGAAAGATAACTTCTACCATTAAATCCAGCAGTTACATTCAATAATCTAAAATCACCATTGGCACTATTAAAAGAACCGATAGCGGTATTATATTCACTGCCTGTATTTTTCATCACCAAAGAAGATAATTCACGCAGTTTTTTATCATCAATTAAGTCATGATTATCTGCCATTTGAAACGCTTTTGTATAGGCTGCTTTAAGGTCAAGGTTCATCAGTTGTTCATAAATCGGTTTATTTGCACTAATGCCATTATCAAAAAGTAATTGATTTTCTATTTCAGTAATAGTTGAGCCTTCAATAGCCGTAGAATGGGTAATAATGGAATATAAATACAATTTATCGTAATCAATTTGTTGGTCAATGCCTAATTGTTTATATTCTCTAATCAGTTGTGCTAATTTATTCATCATACAAACCTTTCATGAAAACATAGCGGTATAATAAAACAATTTTAATTTATTTGATATGTTGATAATGAATAATCTTACCCCATTTTTTGCCCAAGTTCCTGTTTTATCGACTTTAACGCAACGCTTGCAGGAAGAAAAGCACAGCACTGTGGCTTTGTATGCACACAATGCAGTGCTTTTTACAGCGGCACTGGCGGCGGCTTGGCGGGCAGGGGCGGAAGTTTTTTTATTGCCTAATTTGTCAGCGTCTTCTCTGGAATGGGGCAAGCAAAATCACTGCGTTTTTTTATCCGACAGCGATATTATTGCAGGCGTTTGGCGGATTGATAAAATGCCTGTGGCAGACGCTTGCGATGAGATGATTGCCGCAAACGCACAGTTGTGGCTTAAAACTTCGGGTTCATCGGGCGAGCCGAAAATAGTTGGCAAAACCGCAGGGCAAATGGTGAGCGAAGCGTTGGCACTCAAATCCGTGCTGCCTGAAAAATGGCAGGGATTAAAAGCCGTGTCCAGCGTGTCGCCGCAGCATTTGTATGGCTTGACTTTCCGCATTTTTACGGGGTTGGCAATGGGCTGGGTTTTGGACGAATATCAGCAAATGTACCCCGAAGATTTAGCCGCTGCCAGCGATTCGCCCTGCGTGTGGATTGCGTCCCCTGCTTTGCTCAAACGCTTGGACGCACAAATTGACCGCATTGTGGGCTTAAATACGGTGCAAGGTATGATTAGTGCTGGCGGTATGATGTCTGCCGCTGTTGCCGACAATATTCACAAGCATTTTCATTTTTATCCCTTTGATATTTATGGCAGTACCGAAACAGGCGTGATGGCTCATCGGCAGGGAACAGGCGAGTGGACGCTGTTTGACGGCGTTAAAGCGTGGCTGCAAGACGATTGTTTGCATATTCTTTCCGCGTGGAGCGGCGGTGAATGTGCGATGGCGGATATGGCAGAAATTAAGGGTAAGTCTTTGAAATTATTAGGTAGAAATGACCGTATTTTAAAATTAGAAGACAAACGCATTTCTTTGGACGCGATTGAGCAGCATTTAATGACGCACCGTCTGATAAAAGACGCATTTTGCGGTATTTCGCAGAAAAATCAACGCATTGCCGCGTGGATTGCTTTAAATGATGACGGCATTGCAATATTAAAACAACAGGGCAGAAAAAGCGTTTTGAACGCCTTGAAACAACATTGTGGCGAGCATTTTGACGCAGCAGTTTGCCCAAAATACTGGCGATTAACGCAGGAATTGCCCCGCAATGCCCAGTCAAAAATTGCGGTTGCCGATTTTCAGGCAGCCTTTAACGGGCGACAAACCACGCCGCAATGGCAATTATCGTTAGAAAACAAAGAGATAGGCGAATATATTGTAACAGGCACAGTACCTTTGGATTTAGCCTATTTTGACGGACATTTTCAACAATTTCCATTAGTACCTGGTGCAATTGAAATTCAATGGGCAATGAATTTGGCAAGGAAATTTTACGGCGAAAACTGGCAAATAGACCGCATAGAAAACTTGAAATTTCAACAATTTATCCGCCCGAACGATTTAGTTACCATTCGTCTTTTAGGGGATAAAGAAAAAAATAGAATTCAATTCAATATTTCTGTGGGCGAAAAAAATTGTGCAGGGGGAAGAATTAAGATTTTAAATAATGAGCAATGATTAACGGCAATCGTAGGGTGGGCAACTTGTTGCCCATGCGGTTTTATTTTGTTTTTCAGTTGTAGGGTGGGTTTCCTAACCCACCAAACGCTCCGATAGGAGCGGTGTAAAATGATTAAAGAAACTATTTCAGGCAGCCTGAAAAATTTATTAACAACAAATACTTAAATTAAAATGAACTATTTAGATTTTCCCTTATTATTTTCATCATTTATGCTTGGTTTTTTAGGCGGTGTGCATTGTGTGGGTATGTGCGGTGGATTGTGTGCCGCGTTTTCTTTGCAATTACCGCCCAATATCTCACGCCATAAATTGATTATTCTATTAAATCTTGGTAGATTAACCAGTTATATTATCATCGGTGCATTATTTGGCTTGTTTGGGCAATTAGGTACAAACACGGTTGTTGGTAATGAAATTCGTGCTGTTTTATTTGTGGTTGCTCAAATTTTATTGATATTCGCAGGCTTATATTTATCGGGCTTATTTGCAGGTTTTGCCAAAATCGAGAGCGTAGGCAAACCGATTTGGCGAAAATTGCAGCCCATTATGCACAAATTTCTACCCATTCAAAGCGTTTCAGGCAGCCTAATTGTCGGTGCATTGTGGGGCTGGATACCGTGCGGTTTGGTGTATAGCGTTTCCGCAACCGCACTATCGTCAGGACACGGCCTATCGGGGGCGTTGATTATGCTGGCATTCGGTTTAGGCACACTGCCTAATTTATTCGCCGTAAGTCTATTCGCTGCACAAATTAAAAACTTTTTTCAAAACAAAAAGATAAGACTTGTTGCGGGTTTAATTATTGTGTTGTGGGCAGTGTGGCGGCTAATACAGTTTTTTGGCATATTAAATATTTTTCAGGCAGCCTGAACCCCTTACCCACGCGGGTGATGTGTGTGTACAATGTGTTTTAAGCGTTCGGTGGCGACATGGGTGTAGATTTGTGTGGTGCTGATGTCGGCGTGTCCTAACAGCATTTGCACCGCTCGCAAATCTGCTCCGTGATTGACCAAATGTGTGGCAAAGGCGTGGCGTAAGCCGTGTGGCGATAGATTGAAAATGCCTACTTGTTGTGCGTATTTTTTCACCACTTGCCACGCTAACTGGCGGGTAATGCCGCATTTTTTTTGGCTGACAAACACGAAATCGCATGCCGCACCTTTCAGCAAAGCGGGGCGGGCATTGCCCAAATAATCAAGCATTTTATCGACTGCCACTTCGCCCAACGGCACCAAGCGTTCTTTGTTGCCTTTGCCAATGGTGCATAACACGCCCGTGCGTAAGTCCAGTTCCGACAAGGTTAGCGACACCGCTTCGCTCACCCGCAAGCCTGTGGCGTACATTAACTCTAACAATGCCGCGTCTCGCAAGCCGATTGCCGTGTTGGTGTCGGGTGCGGCAAGCAATGCGTCAATCGCGGTTTCGCCCATAATCACGGGCAGATGACGATTTTTTTTAATAGAATGAATGTGTTGTGTGGGATTTGGGGTGTTTGGGTCAATTTCTTGCAGCCACGCAAAAAAGCGTTTTGCCGCCGACAAAGCACGCGATTTAGATGAATTTTTTTGGGCATTATCAAAAATAGCACACGATAAATTTTCACGCGAGCAATCGCGTAAAGATTGATTGCTTTTTTTTAATTGCCCGCTGATTTTGTGCAAATCTTGCCGATAGGCAGCCAGCGTATTGTGCGATAAACGCTCGACTAACCATAAGTGATCTAAAAATTGTTCAATCAGCGTTTCGTCTTGCATAAAGTTCTTTCAATAATAAGGCGGTATCCAAATGCCAGTGGCAAATTTCCTTATTGTTTTCATTGAGTAAAACAGGCACGAGTTCATCATATTGCGGCAATAAATCTTCATGCTCATCTATATCTTTGATGATTATCTCAAATTTATATTGCGTTTGGTATTCTTTTAATTGTTGCAACATTTCTTTACATAAAGAACAATAATCTCGATATAACAAAATGAGTTTCATTTTATTTATTTTCCTTTGCCCAAAAAATTACAAATAAAAAAGGCTGATTGCGGTGATTAAATAAATCATTTGCGACACGCCGTGCCATTGTGCGAAACTACCGCCAAATTGTTGATATAACACATTTTTACCGTTTGTTTTTAATGCCACAATCACAGGCGTGATGAAAAATTCATTGATGAGTGTGCATAAAAGGGCAATAGCAATAAAAAACCCTTTCAGGCTGCCTAAAAACGACTTAAAACCATTTTTCAGGCTGCCTGAAAAGATTAAAATAACTGCGGCAATAATGCCAATATACGAGACAATATGAAATAACTGCCCTGCAATATCGCCCGCTTTCATTTTGGGAAGATTTTGAAATAAAAGGGGGGCAACCACATAACCGATTACCGTTAAAGCACCTAACCACGCCACAATGGCGATTGTTTCTAAAAATAAACGCATGGATATTCCTTTTCAGGCTGCTTGAAATGCCATAAAAAAGACCCCACTACGAAAACCATAGTGGGTTATTAACAACTATACAAAGGAGAAATATACAAATAAACAAAATTACACAAAATACACTTTTTTACAAGGAGAAAATGATTCTGCGATGTGAATTATAAAAGAAATGAAAATAAATTGTCAAATAAATGTTCAATATAATTTAATATAAATTGTTTTTATTTATGATAATCAAAAATAGCGTAAATAAACAGCCCAAAACCAAACAGGTTTCAGGCTGCCTGAACATATATTCAAAACGCCATTACCGCAACTCTTTCCACAATCTTTGCAGAATATCTTGTGCGTCTTTGCTATCCAATTCTTTGCCGTCTGCGGTGTGCAAGGTAACAATGTCGTTATTGCCTGTATCACGCACGGCTACGGCGATTTGGGCTTTTTCTATCTTTTCGGGCGTTTTTTCCTTGCCAAACCAGCGTTTGAATAAACCTGGTTTGACATTGCTCACCGCGTCTGTTTCCATATCCGCAGGTTGGGTGAGATAAGTGCTGTTTGCTTCGTCTAAACTGATAACGGTCAAACCAATGCGGTTTAATGCCAAGCCGACTCGGTGCAGATTGCGTTCGTGGCTGCCTGAAAGAATTAAACGGTTGTTGTCGATTTTGGCTAATTCACCTGCTACCGTCGCGTGTTGCGTGAGTTCGCGTTCCACTGTGGCTTGGTCAGCACCCAAACGCATCATAAAGCGAGAGAGCATTTGGGCTTCTAAATTCGGGTCGTTGTCGCGTGGCACCCATTTAGAAGTGTCTTTTTCCTTGCCCATTAACTCTTCTTCCATACCTTGATGACTGAATGTAACCAAAGAGCCGCCGCCTTTTTGCCGTTCTAATCGCACAATAAAGCGGTCTCGATAAGCCGATGAATAAATGCTGCCCAAGCCCACTTTTTGGAACAGTCGGCGAATAATATCCGTGGGGATTGTGGCACGATTTTCTGCCCATTGTGTTTGCATAAAGCCTGTGGTTGGGTCTTCTTTATCAATGATAAAGCCGTTTTCTTGCCAGAACACTTTCAGCATCGGCCATATTTCTTGCGGCGATTTGTCGGTAATCGACAGCCAGCGTTGCGAACCCTCGCGTTCAATGTGCATATTTTTCACTTCGGGCAGCACCGCTAATTCGTCTTTGGCAACTTGCCCTTGCTCCACTTGGCTGGCACGCACCGCCCCCGAACCTGCGGGCAAGGTGTAGCGATTTTCTTGTGTAATGCCCGTTAAATCAGGCGGCACAATCAGCATATCGCCTGGATTTTTCGCACCTGGTGTGTGGTAATCAATTTCGGGTTGAGTTTCTTTTTTTGTGGAAGAACAAGCCGTTAAAATAACCGCTGTTGCCACAAGTATTGCAATTCGATTTTTATTCATATTGATTTTTTCCCTTTTTCAGGCAGCCTGAAATTAAATTGCCCGATATTATAACCGTTTATTTAATTTAATATTAAGAGCATATTTTATTTTCAGGCAGCCTGAAATTCAATTTTATTGAATATAATGAATTTCAGGCAGCCTGAAAATAGAAGCAAATACTTAAATCACCCCAGCCGCCTGCATGGCACGGCGGACAATCGCCTGACCGTTTTCGGTTAAATCCACAATCGGCAAACGCGAGAACGAACCGCACATACCTAATTGTTGTAACGCCCATTTAGTCGGTGCAGGAGACGGTTCGCAGAATAAATCTTTGTGTAAATCCTGCAATTCATCGTTTAATTTGCGAGCGGCGGCGATTTCGCCGTTAATTGCGTGGCGGCACATTTGTGCAAATTTTTTCGGGGCAACATTGCCGCACACCGTAATCACGCCGTGTCCGCCACACAGCAAAAACGCCATTGCCGTGGAATCATCGCCCGAATAAATGGCAAAATCTTGCGGGGCTTTTTTGAACAACTCGCACGCCCGTCCGATATTGCCCGTAGCGTCTTTCACGCCCACGATATTATCAATTTCAGCCAAACGCAGCACCGTGCTGTTTGCCATATCCGCAACCGTGCGGCCTGGCACATTGTATAAAATCATCGGAATGCTTGATTTTTCCGCAATGGTTTTGAAGTGCTGATAAATGCCCTCTTGCGATGGCTTATTGTAATACGGCACAACCGATAGCGAATAATCCGCCCCCACGCGTTCGGCGTGCTGTGCCAGTTCTACGGCTTCGGCGGTATTATTCGCCCCCGTGCCCGCAATCACAGGCACGCGTCCTGCGGCGTGTTTGACGGTGGTTTCAATCACCTGAAAATGCTCGTCCATAGTGAGTGTAGGCGATTCGCCCGTTGTGCCAACCGCCACAATCGCGTCCGTACCTTCGGCGATTTGCCAGTCAATCATTTTTTTCAAAGCGTCATAATTCACACGCCCGTCATCAAACATGGGCGTTACCAAAGCAACCAAACTTCCTGTGAGCATTTGAAAATCCTGTATAAATTTGCTAAACCGTTTATTATAGCCGATATTCCTTGTGTGGTTTTTTTATTTTCAGGCAGCCTGAAACTTTTGCAAAACTCAACCTGAAACAAAAAAGCGTTCGTTTATAGGGTGGGCTTTCCAGCCCACCACAATGCCGCAGGAATTGATTACTTATTGATATTAAAGAAAATTCCGCCCTATTGGGCGGCTGGTGGGCAAGAATGCCCACCCTATAACGATTGCATTTGTTTTATGCTTTAAAATAGGTTTTGCAAAGGTTTCAGCCTGAAAACTTATGCTAACCAAATCGCCGACACCATTCTGCCTGTGATTTTTTCTCTTCGATATGAAAAGAATTTGTCGGGTTCGTTGTAAGTGCAGTGTGGGCTGTGGGTGATTTTTTCGACACCGACTGAATTTAAGGACAATTCGGCAAGCAAATGTAAATCGCATAAAAATTTATTGTTATTCAAAGACTTAAACGCATTTTCATAGCCTGAAATATGGGCGAATGCTTGACGCACTTCTGTTCCCACTTCAAACGCGGTTTTGCCGATACACGCACCGCAGAATGCTAAAATATTTTCAGGCAGCCGTCTCATTTTGGCAACCGTTTTGGGCAGAATATCCGCTGCCAACGACCGCCAGCCGCAATGCACGGCGGCAACCGTTGTGCCGTCTGTGTCGCACAATAAAGCAGGCAAGCAATCGGCAGTCATAATCACGCAAGCGGCTTTGCCTGTGTTGTCCAAACACGCGTCCGCGTCAGGCGGCGTTGTGGCGTTGAGATAATCGCAAGCCAGCACAATATTGCTGCCGTGCGTTTGGTTTAAATACACCATTTTTTTGCCGACTTTTTCCTGCACCAAACGGCGATTTTCTAATACGGCTTTCTCGTCATCATTCACATGCAAACCGACATTTAAAGAGCGAAACGCCCCCGAACTCACGCCGCCTGTACGGGAGGTTAAAAGGGTTTTTACATTATCAGGGGCGTGCCAGTCGGCGGTGAAAAAATCGTTTTCGGTCATTCGCGTTCTCCTATTAAATTGTTTCAGGCAGGCTAAAAATATATCTATAATACTCGTTTCAGGCAGCCTGAACATTATTTTATCAGGGTAACAATATGATAAATCAAGCGTTTAATGAATGGTTAAAAACTTCTGCGGCAGGGCAGGCTTTGTTTGCTGCGGAGACGCAATTTTTTGCCGCCGAGTGCCAAGATATTTTTGGGCAGACGGCGGTGCAGTTGGGCGGTGGTGTGTGGCAGGCTTTGCAAAACGCCCAAGTGCCACGCAAAATTGTGCTGGCACAAAGCCTTGATGAGCCGTGTCATATTGTTGCCGACTGGCAGCAACTGCCTTTGTCCAGCGAAAGCGTTGATGCGATTATTCTGCCGCATTCTTTGAATTTTCACGCACACCCGCATACGCTGTTGCGGGAAGTGTATCGTGTGTTGCGTGGTGAAGGGCGTTTGATTATCACGGGTTTTAACCCTTTGAGTTTATGGTATTTTTCGCCTAAATGTGGCAAAATTTTACCGCCACGCCAACGCTTTATTCAATTAGCACGCCTAAAAGACTGGTTAGCCCTGTTGGGTTTTGAACTGAATACGGGCAGATTTATGCAATACACGCCGCCTGTTTTTCATCATACTGCATTGAAATATTTGAATTTTATGAATTTAGCAGGCGACAGATGGCTGCCGTCTTGTGCCGCCGTGTATGGCGTTTCGGCAATCAAACGCCATTTCAACGCACGCCCTGTACGCAAATCCGAAAAAAAATTCGTGCCAGTAGGCAATGTGGGCTTTGCAACCGCCAAAGAAATTGAATAATGCTTTTAAAATTATGGTTATGCGTTCAACCTTTTTTTGATTTCTCACAAAGACACGGGGAGTATAAAAATGTTAATAATTAAGCACTTAACCCCACTCTCCGTGTTCTCCGTGTCTTGGTGAGAAAATAAACCGTAAGCAACAATAAAAAACTTGTTGAGTTTCAGGCAGGTGCAAAATAAATATTTCAAAATCACTGGTTTTTATGGTAGAATGCCTTTGTATTTTTTATACACTCCTTTCTTAAAAAATGATTGAACACCCCGATAATGCTTTATTATCGGGTTCTTTTTTTTCAGGCTGCCTGAAACGCTTATGAAAAATATCTCATAAAACTATATAATGCAAATTTATTCAATCAAGGACGCGATGATGAACATTCCGTTGAAGAAAATTTATTCAGGCAAGGTGCGTGATTTATACGAAATTGACGACAAACGCATGCTGATGGTTGCGACCGACCGTTTGTCGGCGTTTGATGTCATTCTGCCTGACCCGATTGTTGGCAAAGGCGAAATTTTAACCGCCATTTCCAACTTTTGGTTTGCTAAATTATCCAGCATTATGCCAAATCATTTTACGGGTGAGACCGTGTTCGACATTCTGCCCGCTGACATTGCCAAATCAATCGAAAAACGAGCGGTTGTGGTCAAACGCTTAACGCCGATTAAATGCGAAGCCATTGTGCGGGGCTATATTTCAGGCAGCGGTTGGAAAGAATATCAAAAAACAGGTTGTATCTGCGGCATAAGGCTGCCTGAAAATCTGCAAGAAGCCCAAAAATTGCCCGAAGTGATTTTCACGCCATCAACCAAAGCCGAAGTGGGTGCGCATGACGAAAACATTAACTTTGACACCTGTGCCAACATTTTAGGCAGAAAAGTTGCCGAAGAAGTGCGAGATAGGGCGATTGCCTTATACAAAACGGCGGCAGAACACGCCGAGAAATGCGGCATTATCATTGCCGATACCAAATTTGAATTTGGCTTGGACGAAAACGGCATGCTGACTTTAATGGACGAAGTCTTAACCCCCGATTCCAGCCGCTTTTGGCCAAAATCGTCCTACCAAGTTGGCACAAATCCGCCGTCTTTCGACAAACAATTTATCCGCGACTGGTTGGAACAAGCAGGCTGGAACAAACAACCCCCCGCCCCCAAAGTGCCTGCGGAAATTATCGCCAAAACCGTGGCAAAATATCAAGAAGCGTTAAATTTACT
>JAFWTP010000139.1 GCA_017518845.1 Neisseriaceae bacterium | reverse complement strand
GTTTTCTTTGCCAGTTTCTTCATTGAACAAGGCTTTGAGTTCGGCAACTGCTAACATCGCCGCCAAGCAGAAACCGCCGTAGCCCACAAAGTTGGCTGGCACATGGATTTTCATCCACCACGATTGTAAAGCAGGGATAAGTGGTTGAATTTGTTCTACATTTGCACGACTATTGACATACCACAAGAAGAACGCCACCAAGGCTGCCTGAAAAGCATACACAAACACGCCCAAGCGGTGTAAGTGGGTTTTGCCTGCGTAATACAAAAACATTAAGGCGGTTACTGCCATAAACAGCACCAGCACTTCGTATAAGTTCGACACGGGAATATGCCCTGCGTCAGGGCTGACTAAATAACTTTCGTGCCAACGCACCAGCAAGCCCACAAAGCCTGCCAACGCACCTGCCCACGCCATGCCTGTTGCCATATTGATGAGCGTGTTGTGCGTGGTTTTTTGTTTGGCAGCGACAATGCCGCCTAATAAATAGACAAAAAACGCCAAAACAATCAACACGCACTGCCACATAATTGCCGATTGTGATGACAGCATGTATTTCAACCAAAAGCGGTTGCTGTTGTCGATATTGCCGCCGTAGGACAGAACCGCAAGATAGGCAGTCAGGGCGGTTACAGGGATAAACCAACGCATTGATTTGAAAAACCAGCCCAACAAGATTGCCGACACGGCGGTTACCACAAAAATCACTTCTTCGTAAATATCGGGCGTGCTATGCACTAATTTAATGCGTGCAAACACGGCTAATGCAATGATAATCAATGCAAAAATCCAGTCGGCAAGGCTTAAATTTTTGAAAAAACCTTGTTTTTGCAAAAGTTCGTGTTGTAAGTTATTGTTTTTCATCAGAAAAATCCTTAATCAATCGTTGTATATTGTGCGTGTGCTGTGGAAATTCATTATCTAAATCTTTTTTGTGCCGTCCTGCGGTCATGGCAAATCGTAAGTTATTGTTATTGATTAAAATCCATGCACGGCGTGGTTGCACATAAAACATTAAAATTGAACCCAAAGTCAGCAAAAGCGAGCCTAAATACACCCATTTCATACCAGGTGAGCGCGTCATTTGTAAGCCTGACGCATTCACTTCTTCATATGATTTTAATTGTAATAACAATGGGTTAGGATATTTTGCCAAACCTGTATAGGCTTGCATGCTATCCATCACAAAGCGTTGTCGCGTGGCATCGTTTTCCCATTCAGGCTGCCCCAACTGTTGCGAAACTTTATCCAACAGTTGATTGCTTGCAAAGGCGGCAGTTTGATACATGGTTTGTGCCATAACTTCTTGTTCTGATTGAGAAATTTGATTACGCACAAAATCGTCAATCGTGGCATAACCGCCCACGGCAAACAAATGCAAAATGCCCTGCGTAAATTTCAGGGTGCGTTCGCGTTCGGTTTCAGGGGCAGTTGCGGCAATTTTTTGTGCAATTTCGTTTAATGCCTGTTCGTCTTTGAATGCCTGTCGCATGCCCATAAAAGTGTCTAAATCGCCCTGTTTGTCAGCAGGCAAGGCAACCCAACGAAAAGCAGGGTCAAGCGGCTCTTTTACGCCGTAAAAATAATACGCATAACCTTCACGCATTTGCGGCAACATATAATTGGTGAAAACCCAGTTCTGCCCTGCGTTGTCGGCAATCGTATAGGTTATGGTTGCCCCAACATTTTTGGCAGGCAGATTGGGATTTTCTTCATCAGGCTGAATATTGGTGCTTTTGAAGTCATTGAAAGATAAGTGAAAAGTGGTATCACCCAAAGGAATATCCGCATTGCCGTGCGAACGCACTTTTAAAGATACAGGTTTGGGATTAGGGTCAGGCAATGCCCACATATCAAATTCAAGGGGTGAACCGCCATCGCCATAACCTGCCTGATAAATGGTTACGCCGTGCGTTTTGACAGGGTGATTCACCCGAACCGTTGCGTTTTTGGACTCGCCCGTTTTTTTATCGGTAATGGTGATTTCGCTTGCGTAATCTTTGGGCATACCATTCGCATAATGTTGCAAGGTAAATTTATTCAGTTTCAAAGAAAAAGGCAATTCCTGCACCAAAAAACCATTGTTATTGACATTCAAAAACACCGCGTCTGTGGTTTGATTTTCAGGCAAGTTAATATCGCCACGAAACGACAAAGCATTTGCCGACAAGCGGCTGTTTGCCGCAAAATCCGACGCATATGTGTGTTCCTTATCAGGCACTAACCGTCCCGTCCAAACCGCTGTTTTTAAGAGCAAGTGGCTGTCCAACAAACCGCCCAAACAGATGACAATCAACGCAATGTGAGCAAAAATATAGCCTAATTTTCCAACAAAACCTTTTTTTGCCGCAATCAGCACACCGTCTTCTCGTGCTACTCGTTTGGTGCGAAACCCCTGTGCCTGCAAGTATTGTTCCGCAATTTCCGCTTTCAGGCCGCCTGAAATATGTTGCGAAAACGACAGCGTTTCAATTTTACTGTGTTCCCGAAACGAACGCATTTCTGCCACAAAAGGCGGCACATTTCGCCACAAACACAGGGCAGTGGATAGCACCAAAAAAATCAAAATCAGCACAAACCACGATGACGAATAAACATCGTATAATCCAAGAAAATCAAAAATTTGAGACCAAAACGAGCCAAAAGACACCACATAATCCTGAATCGGACGATTTTGCGGAATCACCGTACCGATTAAAGATGCCACAGCCAAGATAGTGAGCAGTGCCACAGCAAACCGCATGGAACTGAGTAGTTCCAACAATGGATTGTGCAGTAAAGAATGTTTGCGTTGTGCGTTCATTACATTTTTCAAAATCAATCAAACGGCAAGATTTTACGCTATTTGTTGGCAATAGAAAATGATAAATCAAAAGGCGTTTGATTTTGACTATCGGATAAGGTGTTCAGGCAGCCTGAAAAGGCTACACAAAGCAGTATTTTGCAGTATAATCGCCCATTCAAATTTTCGATTAACCAGTGGTTCGCAAACCTCCCACTATAAAAAACTAGGACACAAAATGTATTCTTTCACGCTTGAAGAGCGGCGTTTGGCGTTACGCCGTTTGGTTTTTTTTCATATTGTTATCATTGCTGCCAGCAATTATTTAGTGCAGTTTCCGTTTGCCATCGGCGATATTCACGCCACTTGGGGGGCGTTGTCGTTTCCGTTTATTTTTGTGGCAACCGATTTGACGGTGCGTATTTTCGGCAAATCGCAGGCACGCAAAATTGTGTTTTATTCTATGTTGCCTGCCTTGCTGTTGTCATACGCTATTTCTGTGTTGTTTCAAGACGGGCATTTAACGCAACTATCTCATTTATTTACATTTAATTTATTTGTACTGCGAATTGTGATTGCCAGTATGTTGGCGTATTTATTCGGGCAGTTGTTGGATATTATGGTGTTTAACCGCCTGCGAACGCTGAAACACTGGTGGATTGCACCGTCTGCGTCTTCTATTTTGGGCTGTTTGGCAGACACTTTTGTGTTTTTCTCGGTTGCTTTTTTCCAAAGTCCAGACCCTTATATGGCAAGCCATTGGGTGCCAATTGCCATTTCTGATTATGCTTTTAAGTTGGTGATTAACTTATTGTTTTTCTTGCCGATTTATGGTGTGGTGTTACGCTTTGTGATGAATAAATTAGTTGCTATGAAAAACGATACTGCCAATAATGCGGCATTGGAATACAGCAAAAGTTCTGCGGAATAATGGTTTCAGGCAGCCTGAAAGGGTTTTATAGTCGATTCACAGCAAAACCATGCAGCGTAACGATAGCCTTGCCGTATTATTTTATACTGTCTGCGGCTCACTGCCTTGCCTGCTTTTGCTGTGAACCTAATATATTTGCATAACCCCAAAACCCTTTCAGGCAGCCTGAAACTTCTTTCATTCGCATACTTTTATCAATCACGGTAAAATACTCCCTTTTTTCTCACTTCATTCACGCCATTATGACCAAGCCTGCCGTTTCGCCTATGTTGGCACAATATTTACGCATTAAAGAACAGTGTCCCGACAAGTTGCTTTTGTATCGTATGGGCGATTTTTATGAAATGTTTTTTGATGACGCGGTTAAAGCGTCCAAACTGTTGGGCATTACGCTCACCGCTCGTGGGCAGATGAATGGTGTGCCTGTAAAAATGGCAGGTGTGCCTGTGCATAATGTGGAACAGTATTTGGCAAAATTGGTGCAGTTAGGGCAGTCGGCGGCGATTTGTGAGCAACTCACCGAAGCAGGAGCAAGCAAAGGGCCGATTGAACGGGCGATTGTGCGGATTGTAACGCCTGGCACGCTCACTGATACGGCGTTGTTGCCCGATAAACAAACCAATCGTGTTGTGGCTTTGGTTGTGCAGAAAAATCGAGTGGCATTGGCGTGGGTGTCGATTGAAGCGGGTGAATTTTTATGTAAAAACATAGACTTGCAATCATTAGAAGATGAATTACAACGCTTAAATCCTGCGGAAATTTTGTTGTCGGACGCTGTGCATATTGATTTGCCACAGCGATTTGCCGCCGCCGTAACCCATTTGAATGATTGGCAATTTGCGTTAGACGCAGGTTATGACTTATTGTGTGGCTTTTTTGGCGTGCAAGATTTGTTGGGTTTTGGTTTGAATAAAATTGACCACGCCGAAGCGATTGCCGCCGCAGGTGCGGTGCTCAATTATGTGCGATTAACGCAAAACGACTTGCCACAACACTTGGACAGCATTGCTCTGCAAAACGATGACGCATATATTGCCATGGACGCGGCAACCCGCCGCAATTTGGAATTAACCGAAACCATTAGCGGCAAAGCGTCTCCCACGCTGTTTTCGGAAATGGATTATTGTTGCAATAATATGGGTTCAAGGCTTTTGGCAAGTTGGTTACATCACCCATTGCGGGATATTTCTCGCATTAAAAACAGGCAACAAGCGGTGTCACTGTTGGGGGGCTGTTATGCTGATATTCAGGGCGAATTAAAAAACATTGCCGATATGGAACGCATTGTGGCACGCATTGCCATAGGTTCGGCTCGCCCACGTGATTTATCGGCGTTGCGACATTCCTTGTTTATTTTAAATCATATCAGGCTGCCTGAAAGTTCAGCCGATAGCGTGTTATCAAAAATCGCCCAAATCTTGCCACAAGGTGTGGCTACGGCACAATATTTACAACAAGCGATTGCCCAAGAACCTGCAACCATGCTCAAAGACGGCGGTGTGATTGCGGACGGTTTTTCGTCCGAATTAGATGAATTACGCCGCATTCAAAATCACGGTGATGACTTTTTGTGTCGCTTACAAAATGAAGAAATTGCCCGCACGGGATTAGGCACCCTGAAAGTGGAATACAATCGTGTGGCAGGTTTTTATATTGAATTAAGCCGCAAAGACGCGGAAAACGCTCCTGCCAACTATATCCGCCGTCAGACGATGAAAAACAGCGAACGCTTTATTACGCCCGAATTAAAAGCATTTGAAGACAAGGTGTTAAACGCTCGCGACAATGCTTTGGCGTTGGAAAAACGGCTGTATGACGATATTCTTCGCCGCCTGCAAACACAGGTGAAACAACTGCGGGATATTGCCCGAGCCGCTGCCGCACTTGATGTGCTTGCCGCTTTTGCCAAAATTGCCGATGACAACGCTTGGGTCAAACCGCAATTTGCCGATTATCCCGTGATTGATATTGAAAAAGGCACGCACCCCGTTGTCGCAAAAACTGCCGAACACTTTACGCCCAATGATTGCGAACTCACACACAAACGCCGTTTAATGCTGATTACTGGGGCAAATATGGGCGGTAAATCCACATTTATGCGACAAACCGCCTTGATTGTACTGCTTGCCCATACAGGTTCATTTGTGCCTGCGAGAGCCGCACTGATTGGCAAAATTGACCGCATTTTCACCCGCATTGGTGCGTCAGACGATTTAGCCAGCAATCGCTCCACTTTTATGGTAGAAATGTCGGAAACCGCCAAAATCTTACACCAAGCAACAGAACATTCGTTGGTGTTAATGGACGAAGTCGGGCGTGGCACAGCGACTTTTGACGGCTTGGCAATCGCCCATGCCGTTGCCGAACATTTACTCAATAAAAACAAAAGTTTTGTGCTGTTTGCCACGCACTATTTTGAACTCACCAGGCTGCCTGAAAAATACACGGAAGCATTCAATATGCACTTGACTGCGGTGGAAAACGGTGCAGAAGTGGTGTTTCTGCACCAAGTGAAAGCAGGGCCGGCGAGCAAAAGTTACGGCATTGCGGTTGCCAAATTGGCAGGACTGCCCAAACGCAGTATTGCGGCGGCACAAAAATACCTGTGGGCATTAGAACAAAACGCCGCTCAAAACAACACACAGGGCGATTTATTCATTGCCCCCGTTGCCGAAACCCCGTCAGACGCAGAATTAGCCGACAAATACCACGATATTGCCGAAATTCTACACCACACCAATCCCGATGATTTATCCCCCAAAGAAGCATTGGCATTGCTGTATCGCATTAAAGAAGCGTTGTAGGGTAGGGGGTGTTATCCACGCAGTTTGATATATTTTAATTTCACTTCGTTCGTTGAAGTGCGTTTCAGGCAGCCTGAAAAAACGCTTATCTTAACAGATAAGCGTTTTTTTAATATTATTAAAAACTTATTCCGATTTCGACAGAAAATGTACCCGTCCCAAAGCCACTGGATAATCGGGGCTTTTTTGCCATGCTCTAACGGTTACATGCGACACGCGGCTGCCTTTGCGGGTGAGTGAGCAAGTGGCGTATAAATCCGCCGCTTTGGCAAAGCGTAGATAATCTAATGAAAAATCAACCGTTTTCGGCGGTTTGTCTAATTGTGCGTGCAGTTGCAAAAAAGTTGCCGCACAACTTTCCATAAATCCGCCCGTTAAACCGCCGTGAATGGCAGGCACCAGCGTGTTGCCAATCAGCATATCTTGAAAGGGCAGGTGAAACAAAATCTGCTTTAACGCACGGTCATAACCCACACGCAAACCGATAAATTTGGCATACGGAATTTGTTCGTAAGTACGCAGCGTTAAGCGTTCGTCTAAAATAAACGATTCCATCACCTACCTTCTTCCTTGTTGTTGCATTTTTTCTTTTTGTTGTTGAATAATATTCATATAAGTTGAAGTTTCTAAAGCAAAAGGGTCAATCACCCGCATATAAGTTGCGGTGCCTAATGCAAAGGGTTCGTAGTCTTCTTCGGTGTAACACACGGTACGCACAAAGGCAACTTGTCCGCCCAAGCGATAACATTCGGCAGTGGCTAAAATTTTGCCATGATTAGGCGTGGCTTGCAGGTAATCAATGCGTAAATCCAAAGTCGCCAAGGCTTCGGGCATTTCTAAATGAGCCGCCACGGCGGTGGCTCCTGCAATGTCAATCAGGGGCGTAATCACGCCGCCGTGCAACACACCCGTGTCGGCATGACCGACAAATTCAGGTTGCCATTGCATACTCAAAGTGGGTTTGTAGCCGACAATGTTTTCAAACCGCATGCCGAGTGCAGCACAATGCGGCAAAGAAATAAAAAAATCTTTGAGCGTATTGAAAATTTCTGATTCCATAGGCGGGGTCATGGTGTTCCTCGTCAATCTTTCAGGCTGCCTGAATATAATGTGATGCAGTGCAATACGATACTTTACCACAAACGCCGTTAGGATAATAGAGATTTTGTATTTGAAATTTTAATGGGGTGGTTGATGGGGATCGAACCCACGACCGCTGGAATCACAATCCAGAGCTCTACCGACTGAGCTACAACCACCATTGTGGCATTTTTGGCGCGTCCGACAGGACTCGAACCTGTAACCCCCGGCTTAGAAGGCCGGTGCTCTATCCGGTTGAGCTACGGACGCAATCCTGCAACTGATGATTTGAGTGCCACTGGCATTTTTGCCGATGGCGATAAATAAATGGTCGGGGCGGTGGGATTCGAACTCACGACCCTCTGCTCCCAAAGCAGATGCGCTAACCGGGCTGCGCTACGCCCCGACAACGAAAGAGTGCAATTTTACATAGATTATCGTTTGTTTGTCAAATTGAATTTGAATAACAATGAGCAATTAGCAACCTGCGTAGGGTGGGCAACTTGTTGCCCACGCATTTTAATATGTTTGCAGGTAGCCTGAATATTTGATAAAACCGCGTGGGCAACAAGTTGCCCACCCTACGGCGTTTCAGGCTGCCTGAAAACCTATGTCCATTGCAACAAAAACAAACGAATGTCGTTAATGATTGAGAACATCATCACCAATAAGCCAGCCAAGAATGTGGCTTGAATATCAACAACCGAAAAGTGGCGTTGTTTGCCTTGTGGTTGCCCAATTAGCCACAGAAATGTGGTTAAAAACAAGTGAATCACAATCCAAAAAATCGGGTGCAATAGATAAAGTTTCAACAAAGCAGGCAGAAAATAGGGGGTGTAGCCTTGTGGGTATTTCCAAGAAACAATCAATAAAACAATCAGATAGGCTAAATGCTGCATAAAACTTGCCACTGCCCACGCACTTAAAAACGAGTGGCTTTTTTTCGCATAAAATGTGCGGTTTTCAGGCTGCCAATGCCAGTCGGAAATAAAAAAGAAAAAAGACGCAATCGAAATATAAAAATAAGGGTGCAACAAAAGCGTGTGCGGAGCAAACACGCCAAATAGCCGCAGTTTGATGATAAGAAAAACGCCCATCATCATCACGATTGTACCTGCTATCCACTGTTTTTGTTGCGACTTTAACGCCAAAAACATAAATAAAACAAAGTATAACGATGAGATGATGAGCGTTACAGTCATTATTTATTCAGCCCCATCATTTTGGCTAATGCGACAGCAATCGCCTCGCCCATTTGCGATACAAATTCAGTCGGCGTATTCGGTGCAAAGTAAGCAGGGTCTTTGTGTCCAATCACCAACACGCCTACGGTGCGATTGTTATACCGCAAAGGCAGGTGCAGAAAACTTTCCGCATCAGGGTCAGGCAAGCGTTTGATGAGTTTTTCGTCCATCAATTTATTCGCACATTTGGGCTTATTCAAACTTGCCAAGCGTTCCGCTAACGCATTGTCATTTAATTGCATTTCGGGCGGAATGGTTTGTTTTTTGCGACTGTTTTCAGTCAGCAATAAACAAAAATTAGGCAGATTAAAATCATTGTTCAGCCTGCCTGAAACCGCTTTTAACACTTGGCTCACCGTGTTGCACGACAACAGTGCCAAATTCAGTTGAAAAATGCGTTGCATGGTGCGTTTGTTGGCTTCGGCATTTTCTGCCACTTGTGCCATATTATGTGCCATATTATCGATTTTCTTTTCCGCCGCAGCGATTTGTGCTTCGGCAAAAGAACGCACTTTGCTTTCACTCACCCGAATATTCAATTCAGCGGCATGCTGAATTAAAAATTCAGGGTGTTCTTTCAGGTAGCGTAATATTTCAGCGGAATTCATAGCGTGATACTCCCTTCAAAAACCGTTTCAGCAGGACCCGTCATCAAAATATCCTGATTATCTTTCCATTCAATCAACAAATCGCCGCCCGTCTGCGACACCGTAACCGCGTTATCCAACAGTCCCAAACGCACGCCTGCCACCACAGCCGCACACGCACCCGTGCCGCAGGCTAATGTTTCGCCCACACCGCGTTCAAACACACGCAGGCGAATATGATTGCGGTCTAACACCTGCATAAAGCCCACATTCACGCGTTCAGGAAACTGTGCATGTCGCTCAATTTTCGCCCCCCATTGAGCCACAGGAGCATTGGCAACATCATCAACCAGAACCACCGCATGCGGATTACCCACATTCACGCACACCAAAGGAATAGACAGCGTTCCTGCCACAACAATGTGCGTTAAACGATTTTTATCCGCAGACGAATCAGGAATAAACGGAATTTCAGCAGGATTAAATTTGGGGCTACCCATATTCACCACCACGCCGTTATTTTCCGCCTGTCGCAGCACAATCACACCGCGAGCGGTTTGCACCAAAATTTCATCTTTTGGGGTGAGATTTTTTTCACGCACAAAGCGAAAAAAACACCTTGCCCCATTGCCGTCCTGCTCCACTTCACTACCGTCCGCGTTGAAAATACGGTAGCGAAAATCGTAAGCGGCGTCACTGGCTTGTTCCACCACCAAAAGTTGGTCAAAACCCACCCCTGTATGGCGATTTGCCCAAGCCGAAATCGTTTCGGCATTAGCGTCAAACGGCTGATGAATGCCGTCAATCACCATAAAATCATTGCCCAAACCGTGCATTTTGGTAAATTGTAGTGTTTGCATCGCATTCTCTTTGCTTAAATAAAAGGCTTATGATAGCCTAAACTGCGACAAGGATAAAGTATTTTCAGGCTGCCTGAAAGATTTTTTTATGGTTGCTATGCACAATTTATTTTTCAGGCTGCCTGAAAAACGCATTTATGGCACAATCACGCTTTAATCAAAA
Source organism: Neisseriaceae bacterium (assembly GCA_017518845.1). Taxonomy (GTDB): domain Bacteria; phylum Pseudomonadota; class Gammaproteobacteria; order Burkholderiales; family Neisseriaceae; genus RGIG9985. Next base: position 2,793 of record JAFWTP010000139.1, on the reverse strand, counting down.
TATCAACGGAAAAAATCAAATGAAAATTGCCACATGGAATGTGAATTCGCTGAAAGTGCGTCTGCCGCAGGTTTTGGCGTGGTTGCAACAAGAATCACCCGATATTTTGGCTTTGCAAGAATTAAAGTTAGAACAAGATAAATTTCCGCTTGAAGCCTTTGCCGATATAGGTTTTCAGGCAGCCCATTTGGGGCAGAAAACTTACAACGGTGTGGCAATTATCAGCAAAAAACCATTGCAACAAGTGCAATGCAATATGCCCAATTTCCCCGACCCGCAAGCCCGTTTTATTGCCGCAACTTATGATAATTTGCGTGTGATTTGCGTGTATTGCGTCAATGGCGAGAGTCTGGGAAGCGATAAATTTCAATATAAAAAACAATGGTTTAACGCTCTTTCAGGCTGCCTGAAAAATGAATTGTCGCAATATCAAAATTTGGTGCTGTTGGGCGATTTTAATATTGCTCCTGCCGATTGCGATTTAGCCGAACCTGATAAACACGCAGGCAAAATTTTGTGTTCCGATGAAGAACGACACTGGTTTCAATCCCTGTTGGATTTGGGTTTAACAGACGCAGTGCGGTTTTTGGCAAAAGACGAAAAAATCTATACATGGTGGGATTATCGAATGAATGCGTTTCGGCGTAATTTGGGCATGCGTATTGACCATATTTTATTAACGCCTGATTTAATGCAAAAAACAACGAAATATCAAATAGATAAAACAGTACGAGCCGCCGAACGCCCCAGCGATCACGCACCTGTGTGGGTGGAAATAAAATAATCTTTCAGGTAGCAAGCGTAGGGTGGGCATTCTTGCCCACCGAAATGGGCGGGACGATTTCAGGCTGCCTGAAAGGCTTGCTTTATCAACGCCTATCAGCGTTGCGGTGGGCAAGAATGCCCAGCCTACGGCGTTTTTGAATTTTTAGAACTTCCCTTATGTTATTAAAATCTTTCAGGCAGCCTGAAACCGCAAAAAACGCTCCCTGTCAATAGGTTTTTTGTTAAAATCAACCCTTTTGTATCAAACAAATAAGGAATATAAGCAAATGAAAGTAGGTTTTGTAGGCTGGCGTGGTATGGTGGGTTCTGTACTCATGCAACGCATGAAAGAAGAAAACGATTTTGCACACATTAAAGACGCGGTGTTTTTTACCACTTCCAATGTGGGCGGAGCGGCTCCTGATGTGGGGCAAGCGGATAAAGTGTTGCATGACGCAAATAATATTGCCGAACTTTCCGCCTGCGATATTGTGGTTACCTGTCAAGGCGGCGATTACACCAAAGCGGTATATCCCAAAATTCGTGAAAGTGGCTGGACGGGCTTTTGGATTGACGCGGCAAGTGCCTTGCGTATGCAAGATGACGCGGTGATTGTGCTTGACCCAGTTAATCGCAATGTGATTGATAACGCTTTGAATCGTGGTGTAAAAAACTTTGTCGGCGGCAACTGCACGGTGTCGTTAATGTTAATGGCGTTGGGCGGCTTGTTCCAAAACGACTTGGTTGAATGGGCAACTTCAATGACCTACCAAGCCGCTTCCGGTGCAGGTGCGAAAAATATGCGTGAGTTAATTCACGGCATGGGTGCGGTTCATCGTACGGTTGAAAAAGAACTTGCCGACCCTGCGTCTGCCATTTTAGATATTGACCGTAAAGTATCCGACTTTTTGCGTTCAAGCGATTATCCCAAAGCCAATTTCGGCGTGCCTTTGGCGGGCAGTTTAATTCCGTGGATTGACGCAGATTTAGGCAATGGACAATCCAAAGAAGAATGGAAAGGGCAGGCTGAAACCAATAAAATTTTGGGCAAAAGCGACAAACCGATTGTGATTGACGGCTTGTGCGTACGCGTCGGAGCCATGCGTTGCCACAGCCAAGCGATTACGCTGAAACTGAAAAAAGACTTGCCAGTGGCAGAAATTGAAAGCCTGTTGGCAAACGCCAATAACTGGGTAAAAGTTGTGCCAAACGAAAAAGAAGCGTCCATTCACGACTTAACCCCAGCCGCCGTTACAGGCACGCTGACTGTGCCAGTAGGCAGAATCCGCAAACTCGGCATGGGTGGCGAATATATCAGTGCCTTTACCGTAGGCGACCAATTACTGTGGGGTGCAGCCGAACCCGTTCGCCGCATTTTACGCATTGTGTTGGGCTTGGCGGTGTAACGCTTACGCATTAAATGAAAAATGAGCAACAACTTGTTGCTCATTTTTTCAGGCAGCCTGAAACAAATATTTAAGCCTGCCGTAGGGTGGGTTTCTAACCCACCAAAGCACCGCAGGTGCATATAGGGTGGGCATGTCAGTCCCACCATAACGGACAAAATGATTTCAGGCTGCCTGAAACAAATATTTGAACCTGCCGTAGGGTGGGTCTTCGACCCACCGCAACGCTGATAAGTGTTGATAACAAAAAACATTTTAAAAGCATTTTGTAAAATCAAATCGTTTGTTGCCCCTACGGGGTAATGGTGGGTCGAAGACCCACCTACGGCTTGCAATGATTGATACGGGCTTTCAGGCAGCCTGAAACGCAAAAAACTACTGTCATAACGAGCCTGAAACTTATTTTATTTTCACATTTCTTCATATTTTTTCATTTTGACGAAATTTTTTCGTTTTTACCAAACTAAATTTTCTTACAAATCAATGGAGAAGTAAAAATCCGACATTTTTTTGCAATTTTTAGTAAAAAAGCATTTGACAAGTTTTTACAAGGGGCGTATTATTCGCATTCTTCGCTGAACGAACAGCGTTTTTTTTGACGGGTTGTTTAGCGGTGTTCTTT
>JAFWTP010000138.1 GCA_017518845.1 Neisseriaceae bacterium | reverse complement strand
TGCAAAAAAAAAAAAAAAAACAAATAAAACAATAAGTTATAAAAATAAAACAATTTTTCAACCCAACCCCGTTACATCACACGCACGCTCAAACAGTCTAAACGCCCTTTTATCAACACAAAACCCCTATCAAAAGCCTGTATTTATGCTACAATCGCACATTCAATCAGGCAGACAGCCACAAGCACTGCGAAACAGCGACACAACGCACCCGTTTCAAACGCCTTGATAATGCACAACAAAATACCCTTTGAAAAGCATTTTTCAGGCAGCCTGAAAACTATTGTATCGTTATGATAAGGCTGTATTCAATATGGGTGCGTTGAGAAAACTCATTGTTTCTACTGTATTTTCTTTACCATTATTGTCTTTTGCGTCTAACAGTAATGCCCACGATTTGGGGCTTTACTGGGGCATTCCGTTTGTTGTGGTTCTGTTGTCGATTGCATTAGGGCCACTCTTGTTTGCCAAAATTTGGCACAAGCATTTTGGCAAAATTGTTGGCGTTTGGACGCTGTGTTTTTTAAGTCCGTTTTATGTGTTCTTCGGCTTTCACGAAACGCTGCATTTGGTTGCCCACGCCATTATTGAAGAATATATCCCCTTTATTTTGCTGCTGGTTGCCTTATACACCGTGTCAGGCGGCATTTTGATTTGGGGCAATTTACGCGGCACGCCGAAAACCAACACGCTGTTATTAGCCATAGGCACAGGTTTAGCGTCTGTTATGGGGACGACTGGGGCGGCAATGTTGCTGATTCGCCCTGTTTTGCGGGCAAATGAAAACCGCCGCCATAAAGTGCATACGGTGATTTTCTTTATCTTTTTAGTGGCGAATATCGGCGGCGGCTTAACGCCTTTGGGCGATCCACCGCTGTTTTTAGGCTTCTTAAAAGGCGTTGATTTTCTTTGGACTGTCAAACATATGCTCCTGCCTGTTTTGATTAGTTCGATTGTTTTATTGTCTGCCTATTTTTGGTTAGACAATCGTTATTTCAAACAAGACGGCGAAATTCTGCCTGATGACGGTAAAAATACACACAATAAAAATCAACCACTTAAAATTCACGGCAAAATCAATTTTATTTTCTTGGCGATGATTGTGGGTGCGGTGTTGATGTCGGGCATTTGGAAGTCCGATGAAGCGATTGAAATTTTCGGCACCAAAGTCGGTATGGTGCAACTGTTACGCGACACCATGTTGGTTATCATCACCGCTTTATCTCTGTTTTTCACCAAAAAACCCGTGCGTGCGGGCAATGAATTTAACTGGGAACCCATGCTTGAAGTAGGCAAATTGTTTTTGGCAATTTTCATCACCATCACACCTGTATTAGGCATGCTGAAAATGGGCGAACACGGCCATTTTGCCCCCTTAATTCAAATGGTTAAAGCCGCAGACGGTAGCCCGATTAACGCTATGTATTTCTGGCTAACGGGTTCATTATCAGGCTTTTTGGACAACGCCCCCACTTATTTGGTGTTCTTTAATATGGCAGGCGGACAGCCTGGCGTATTGATGAACGAACTCGCCACCACACTGTTAGCGATTTCCATGGGTGCGGTGTTTATGGGTGCTTTAACCTACATTGGCAACGCCCCCAACTTTATGGTGAAATCGATTGCCGAACAACGCAAAGTAAAAATGCCGTCATTCTTCGGCTATATGGCGTGGTCTTTTGGGATATTGGTGCCACTTTTTTTACTGCATACGCTGATATTTTTTGTGTTCTAATCAAATAACCCTTTTTCAGGCTGCCTGAAATAACATTAAATTCTTTCAGGCAGCCTGAATATTGATATAATAAACCGTTTGAACAAATATTTAGGAAACAATACGATGTATGCTTACCAATCTGACGCAACGCAATTTTTGAATGATTACTTGCAAAAGCACCCCGAAGAAGTGGAACAACGCGTTCAAGGGCGTTTGCGTTTGTGGGATGTGGAACTGAATCCTGACGAGCAAAAAGCCTTTGAAAAAGCCAATTTGCCGCGTGGTGCGTATTTTTATCAAGCGGATTAAACCACAATGAGTGCGGACGGGCTTTTGTTGCACCCTGCGGCGTTTCAATATTTCGCAGGGATTACAACGCCTGAACCCGAAATTCTGCAAGAAATTCGCCAATATTCCAATAAACACCGTATGGCGGATATGGCGGCGGCACAAAGCACCACGGCTTTTTTGGCGTGGTTATCTCGCTTAATGGGCGTGCGGCATTATTTAGAAATTGGTGTTTTCACAGGATACAGCAGCACCGCAATCGCCATGACGCTGCCTGAAAATGGGCAGATTGTGGCGTGTGATATAAGCGTAACCCACACCAATGCCGCTTATCATTTTTGGCACAAGGCAGGCGTGGAAAATAAAATCGCTTTATATTTACAGCCTGCATTGATTACATTAGAACAACTGATTGAACAGGGTTACGAAAATTTTTTCGATTTAGCCTTAATTGATGCCGATAAACTGCCGACAGAACACTATGTAGAAGCCTGTTTTTGTTTGGTGCGGCAAGGCGGTGTGATTGCGATTGACAATGTAACGCTGGGCGGCAAAATTTTAAGCGAACACAGCGACACGCCGTCTCGCACAGTGATGAACTCGCTCAATCACAAAATCGTGAATGACACGCGTTTTCATACACAATCTTTACCGATTG
>JAFWTP010000137.1 GCA_017518845.1 Neisseriaceae bacterium | reverse complement strand
CATTTTAGGAAAATTAACTATGGAACATAAATTACCTCAATTACCTTATGGTTTAGATGAGCTTCAACCGATTTTTTCAAAAGAAACAATGGAATATCATTATGGCAAGCACCATAAAACTTATATCGACAACTTGAACAAATTGATTGTTGGCACAGAATTTGAAAACATGCCATTGGAAGAAGTTATCAAAAAATCTACTGGTGGAATTTTCAACAATGCAGCTCAAACATGGAATCATACTTTCTTTTGGTTAGGTCTCTCACCAAATGGCAAACGTGTGCCAGATGGTGAATTGGCTGATGCAATTGATAAAGCATTTGGTTCGTTTGCCGAATTTCAACAAGCATTTGCCAATTGTGCAGCAGGCACATTTGGTTCAGGTTGGGCATGGTTGGTGAAAAAAGAAGATGGACAATTGGCAATTGTATCCACATCTAACGCTGCCACTCCTCTGACAGACGGAGTAACTCCTCTTCTAACATGCGATGTATGGGAACACGCTTATTACATCGATTATCGCAACAGCCGTCCTAATTATTTGCAAGGATTTTGGCAAATTGTTGATTGGCAAGTTGTAAGCGACCGTTTTACTGCTTAAACATCAATGTTTTATTGATATTAAAACACCTTTCCGGCAGACTTAAACACATATTAAAAGTCTGCCGGAAAACATTTTAAATAACTTTTTCGGCAGACCGAAACCTTTGCAAAACCTAATTTTATAAAAGGAAACGTCGTAGGCGGGGCTCTTGCCTACCAATTGTCCGACATAGCTAAATAAAAGTCGTTAAAATTCAAATTATTAACAATGTAGATAGATTAGTGGGCAGGAATGCACACCACATCAGATTGATTTTTTGTTTATAGATTAAGTTTTGCAAAGTTTTCAGATTGGTGGGCAGGAGTGCCCACCCTACATCAGATTGATTTTTTGTTTCTGATTGAGTTTTGCAAAGGTTTCTGACTTGTTGTATATAGTCTGCCGGAAAATTTTTTTACACATTAAACAAAAAGTGAATTACATCGCCGTCTTCGACAATATAATCCTTGCCTTCGGCACGCATTTTGCCTGCTTCTTTGGCTTTGGTTTCGCCGCCTAACTCGATAAAATCTTGATAAGCAATCACTTGGGCTCGGATAAAGCCGCGTTCAAAGTCGGTATGGATTACGCCTGCGGCTTGTGGGGCGGTGTCGCCTTTATGAATTGTCCAAGCACGCACTTCTTTAACGCCTGCGGTGAAATAGGTTTGTAAGCCTAATAAATCGTAACCTGCTCGAATGAGACGATTTAATCCAGGTTCGCTCAAACCCATTTCGCTTAAAAATTCCGCTTTATCAGCGTCTTCTAAATCGGCAATTTCCGCTTCAATCGCCGCACACACCGCAACCACAGGCGAATTTTCTTGGGCGGCAAATTCAGTCAAACGCTCGATATAAGGGAATTTTCAAAACCGTCTTCCGCCACATTGGCGACATACATCGCAGGCTTAATCGTCAATAAACACAAGGGTTTTAACAGTAATTTTTCTTCGTCCGACAAGCCCAACGAACGCACGGATTTGGCTTCGTTCAAAGAGGGCAGAATTTTTTGCAACACCGCCACTAATTTTTGTGCGTCTTTATCGCCACTTCTTGCCTTTTTTTCTTCGCGTGCGATTGCTTT
>JAFWTP010000136.1 GCA_017518845.1 Neisseriaceae bacterium | reverse complement strand
GGCGTACGCAATCTCCTAACTACGAAGAACGGCAATACACAAACCATTTCAGGCTGCCTGAAAACATTTTAGCATTGCCGTTTTCCGTGCGTGCGGAGATTACTACGCATTAACTTCGTTAATGCTCGTAATGACAGAAATGGTATAGGGTGGGCATTCATGCCCACCAGCAAACCGCAAGGTTTGCATAATTCCAAATCATTTAATCAATGCCTTGCGGCGTTGTGGTGGGTAGCCTGCCCACCCTATAAAACCACCGTCCAAAAAAACGGACAAGCCAAAAAGCCTGTCCGTTTTAGCATTCAATCACGCAACAGCAGCGATGATTACCACAATTCCAAGCCCACGCCTGCGGAGATACCGTAGTGTCCGCGAGAATTGCCTGAACCTGTGGCTTTGAACAACCATTTGCCGCTTTCGCTCATTTGGCTATAACCGATTGCGTAGCCGCTTTCACCACGATATGCACTGCCTGACACGGCTAACATACCTTTACCAGGTTTGGCAATGGTGGGCATATTACCCGATGCCATTGCCTGTGCAATACCTGCATTCGCGTGTTTTTCCATGCTGTCCATGCGTGCATATGCCGCACCCATTGCGTTATGCAACTGCCCCACATTCACCGCGTCTGTGGGTCTCACCCCTGCGGCGACATTGCTAATCACCTGTCCGCCGTTATTTAAGCCGTTTGGCGTTAAAGCCACTCCATTGTTGCCTACTTTCACGCTATTAACCGCAATATCATCGGCAAGGCTAATTTTCACTTCGCCGCCCGTTGCGTCTGTGGTAATGTTTTTGCCGTCTCCGACAAACTTGGCGGTTTCTTTGTTTGCCACATTAAACGAACCATTTTCGCCTGCAACGGTAATATGTTCATAACCGCCGCCTGCTACAACCAACTTATCCACTCTGCTGTTTAAGTCAGTAACCGCTTGCTCTTTGGCGAATTTTTGATTATTCACCCAAGTTTGCGTAGCGTTATCGCTTAAAGCCGTATCGGTATAAGCATTTGCGTTTGCCACAGCGTCCGTTTTGGCAGTGTTAATTGCCGCTGTCATATCTGTTGTTTTCGCATAATCGCCTAATTGCGTATCGGTATAAGCATTAGCGTCTGCCACAGCGTCCGTTTTGGCTTGACTTGCCGCAGTGTCGGCATACGATTTGGCTTTTGCCATTTCGCTATCGGTATAACCTTTGGCGTTTGTTTCCGCCGTATTAGCCGCATTATCGGCATAATCTTTTTGAGCATAATCCGACAAATCAATTGCCTCGCCCGATGACACTTTCGCCAGTTCTGTGGTTACCCACGATTTATCCGCTTTACCGTCTAACGCAGTTTTATCTGCTTTATTACCTAAATCCGTTTTCAGGCTGCCCACTTCGCCTTGCACAGCAGTTAAATCGGCTTGTTTTGCCAAACCACCTAATTTGCTATCTGTATAAGCATTTGCATTTGTTTGTGCCGCATTTGCTTGGCTTTCCGCATAAGTTTTGGTGGCATAATCCGACAAATCCACCGTGCCACCCGATG
>JAFWTP010000135.1 GCA_017518845.1 Neisseriaceae bacterium | reverse complement strand
CGCTTTGGCAGAATATGGCGTGCAAATTCCGATGATAGGCAAAATCGAATCGCTGAATGTTGCCATGGCGGCAAGTGTTTGTTTATTCGAACAAATGCGACAGAGAATGGGGTAGTTTTTTGTTTTCAGGCAGCCTGAAACTTTTGCAAAACTCAATCTGAAACAAAAAAGCGTTCGTTATAGCCCGACAGGGCGGAATTTTCTTAAATATCAATAAATAATCAACGCCTTTCGGCGTTGTGGTGGGCAAGAATGCCCACCCTATAACGATTACCTTTGTTATATGCTTAAAATAGGTTTTGCAAAGGTTTCATTCCGTTAAAACGCTTCTCCCACTTGTGGGGCGGTGGCGGTGTCGGATAGTTCGCATAAGGCGGCGACTTCTTGGGCGGTTTGGATAAATTCAGGCGTTTGCAATAAAGCGTTGAATGTTGCCACTTCACCACGCCCTGCGATTAAGTCCCAGCGGCGTTGTAAATCGGGGTTTTCAGGGAGCCGATTGGCAATCAATTCATCTGCCATATCGGGGCTGTTGCACACCAAAACCACATCACAACCTGCATTCAGAGCCGCAAGCGTGCGTTGATAAATATCGCCAGCCCCAGTTGCCCCTTCCATCGTCAAATCGTCCGAGAAAATAATGCCGTCAAAGCCCATTTCTTGACGCAATTTATTTTGCAACCAGTAAGCCGAAAAGCCCGCAGGTTGTGCGTCAATATTGTGATACAGCACATGGGCAGGCATCACCGACTGCATGCCCTGTGCAATGAGTTTTTGAAACGGCAATAAATCATCTGCCATTTCCGACAGTTCGCGTGGGTCGCGTGGCAGTTCTAAATGGCTGTCTTCAACCACACAACCGTGTCCTGGAAAATGCTTGCCACAAGACGCCATACCGCCGTTTTTCAAACCCCTTTGCAGGGCAATGGCAAGGCGAGCAACCATATCGGGCTTGCGGTGAAAACTGCGGTTGCCAATGACCGCACAGCACGCATAATCCAAATCCAAAACAGGCGTAAAAGACAGGTCAATGCCGCACGCACGCAGTTCGGCTGCCAAAACAAAGCCTGTTTTTTCAGCCATAATTTCCGCCGCCGCAATGCCGTTTTTATCCGCATATTTCCCTAAATTTGCCATCGCAGGCAGACGCGTAAAACCGTTGATAAAGCGTTGCACCCGTCCGCCTTCGTGATCCACGGCGATAATCAGTTCTGGTGTGCGTAATGCTTTGATTTCTTTAACTAATTCTTTTAATTGTTCAATCGACAAAAAATTGCGGCGAAACAAAATCACCCCGCCGACATTGGGGTTTAACAAGCGGCGTTTGTCGTCATCGGTGAGCATGGTGCCCACAACATCAATCATCGCCGCACCGCGTGGCAAGGAAAGGGGAGTCATCATCATTCAGGCAGCCTGAAAAATTAACAGTGTGCAAATTATACCGCTATTTAAGATAAAAACGGATAGAAATTAAGTGTTTCAGGCAGCCTGAAATATATTTTATTTATATGTTATAACGAGCGGAAAATACTAATTTTTGTTAAAATAAATTATCTCTGTAACTATCTGTAAGTTGGGAAAATAAAATGAGTGAGATTACTATTCAAACAAATTCATCAGAACCCGAAAAAATTCCTTCTGTTCAAATTTCTAAAATAAACTCATCAGAACCCGAAGAACTCGAAGAACTGTGTTTTTTCGCAGGCACAACAACCATTATTGTGGGTGCAAATGGTACGGGCAAAACTCGTTTAGCCGCCTATGTTGAAAAACAATTAGGCGAAAAAGCACACCGTATTGCGGCACATAGGGCATTAGCCTTAAATCCTAATGTACCTAAAATACCAGAAGAACATGCAAATATAAAATTGAAGATTTTGGGTGGAGTAAATATTGGTAACTCTGACTATTCAAAAATAAATTACGGTCAAAGGAACACTTATCGTTCGCGTGACGAATCAGCAACTCATTTACTTAACGATTTTGATGCTTTATTGCAATGTTTATTTGCTCAACAATGTAATCTTTCAGTTGAAGAACACAAAAAACAATTACAGGGAAAAGAAATAAAAGTTAGTAAAACTCATTTTGACAAATTAAAAGAAGTTTGGGAGATTTTGTTACCACGCAGAAAATTGCGTATTACCGCAGATAATATTCAAGTTTCAATTACTGGTGATGAAAATCCGAACTATTATTCAGCGTCAGAAATGAGTGATGGTGAGCGTGCGATTTTTTATATTTTAGGTCAAGTGCTTTGTGCAAATGAAAATACCGTGTTAATTTTTGATGAACCAGAATTACATATTCATCAATCCATTATTGCTAATTTGTGGGATAAAATCGAAGAATTAAGACCTGATTGTGCTTTTTTGGTGATTACCCACGATATTGCATTCGCAAGCAATAGAATAGCCGAAAAATATGTGATTAGAGATTATTGTCATAATTCTCAATGGGATATTGCAAAAGTACCTGAAAGCAATTTTGATGAACAAACTATTACAATGATTTTAGGCAGTCGCAAACCTATTTTATTTGTTGAAGGCACTTCTTCAAGTTTAGATATGGCATTGTATCGTGCTTGTTACCCTGAATGGACAATTATTCCAAGAGAAAGTTGTAGTGCGGTTATTCATGCTGTTTCATCTATGAAAAAACTATTAAACGATATGCCTTTGCTTCGCTTGCAATGTGCAGGTATCGTAGATAAAGACGGAAAATATGAACATAACATTACTGCACTTAAAAAAGATAATATTTTTACTTTACCAGTGGCAGAAATTGAAAATATTTTTGCTTTAACTGATATTGCCAAAGAAATATTAAAATTAGAAGAATATCAAGGGCAAGATTTAGAAAATAAATTGTCTGACTTCCAAACCCAAATGATAAAATTTATTACAGGCAATTCATCAAAAGATAAATTAGATAAATTGGCAATAAAAATAGTGCGTAGAAGAATAGATTATAGATTGAAAAAAGTTGATTTATCTTCTTCTCATAATGCAGCAGAATTGAAAAATCAGTTATCCGAAGAAATAAAAAATATAAATATTGACCAAGATATTTTGGATATTACAAACGAGATAAATTCTTATTCTAAAAACAATGAGTTAAATGGGTTATTAACTATTTATGAAAATAAAGGTATATTCCCAGAGATTGGTGTTCGTCTTCGTGGTAATAATAAAAAAGATGATTTTGAAAAATGGTTGTGTAGGGTATTAAACAACAAAGATAATAAATTAGTTGAAGTGATTAGACAGAAATTACCAAAAATTGAAATTCAATCATAAGCGAGTTTCAGGCTGCCTGAAAGCCTGATTTTCTTCAACACAAAAACAAAATCGAACTTGTTATGCAAGTTCGATTTTATTTTTATCAACCCAAGCGACATTAAGCCATTGCTTTAATGCGTGCCGATAGGCGGCTTTTGTGGCGGGCGGCTTTGTTTTTGTGGAAAATGCCTTTGTCCGCAATGCGGTCGATGATTTTGACCGATTCAGCAAAAACGCTTTGAGCGGCGGCTTTGTCGCCTGCTTCAATGGCTTTCACCACTTTTTTAACGGCGGTGCGAAAGGCGGTACGCAAACCTGCATTGTGCGCCCGTTGTTTCACTGCCTGACGAGCACGCTTACGGGCTTGTGCACTGTTGGCCATAATTCAAACTCCTAAAAATAAAAATAAAATTAGATGGGCAACTAAACGCCCATTTCAAAAACTAACAATTCTAACGCAATTTAATGATTGTTGCAAGGGGTTATTGTTTGGCTGAAAATGGTTAAAATAAGTCGCTGTCGTTGTCTTCTTCACATGATTTGTGTGTGTTTTTATCTATATCTAATACCAATGTTGTTTTTACTTTGCAACAGCAAGGCAAAATTTCAGACGCACCAACATAGGCTAATGGCGGTGTGTCGTATGATACTTCGCCTGATAGTTTGGTGATACGACACGCACCGCAATAGCCATTTCGACATTGATACGCCACAGGATAACCGTTGTCTTCTAATGTTTCTAACAAATTTTCGTTGTCTTGTATGGTTAAAATGTCGTCTCTGTTATTGGTGAATATATTATACATTTTCGTTTAATTTCATTGGGTTATCAATTTTTCAGGCTGCCTGAAAAGGGTAGAAAGTTTGCTATTTTACCTGCTTTTTGAGCCTATCAATAATGCCTTGAAATATGATGATTTAATTCTTTCAGGCAGCCTTAAAAAAGCGACTATGCCACTTTTTTAAAGATTGCTTTGTAGCCAAAGCAATAACGACATAGGTTTCAGGCAGCCTGAATGTTATTATTTTTATATAAAATAATGACTTTTTGTGATGAGTGAAGTAATATTCACCCTTTTGGATTTTACTTATTTTTTTACTTCGCCTTGTGGCTCGTGGAAATTTCGATTTGATTGCTTTGCAATCCATTGATTTACTTCGTAAATCAATGATTTTAGTCTATCGACTAAAATAAATCTCATTTTCAGGCAGCCTGAAAATATTATATAGGACACACACATTATGAATACCGCAGAACTTCGCCGTAAATTTTTGAAATTTTTTGAAAGCAAGGGGCATACGATTGTTGCTTCGTCATCGCTCGTGCCGCCGCAGGACGATAAAACCCTGCTTTTTACCAATGCGGGTATGAACCAGTTTAAAGATGTATTTTTGGGCTTTGACAAACGCCCTTACACCCGTGCGACTTCGGCTCAAAAATGTGTTCGTGCTGGCGGTAAGCATAATGATTTGGAAAATGTCGGCTACACCGCACGGCATCATACTTTCTTTGAAATGTTAGGGAATTTTTCTTTTGGCGATTATTTTAAGCGAGACGCCATTCATTTTGCGTGGGAATTTCTCACTTCGCCCGAATGGTTGAATTTACCCCCCGAAAAACTTCTGGCAACGGTTTATGCGGAAGATGAAGAAGCCTATTCTGTGTGGCGAAATGAAATCGGGCTGCCTGAAAACAAGGTCATTCGTATCGGCGACAATAAGGGTGCGAAATATGCGTCCGATAATTTTTGGCAAATGGGCGATACAGGTCCGTGCGGTCCGTGTTCGGAAGTGTTTTATGACCACGGCGAAGAGATTTGGGGCGGCGTGCCAGGTTCGGCAGAAGAAGACGGCGACCGTTTTATTGAAATTTGGAACTGCGTGTTTATGCAGTTTAATCGTGATGAAAACGGCGTGATGCACCCACTGCCCAAGCCGTCTGTGGATACAGGTATGGGCTTGGAACGCATTGCGGCAGTCATGCAAGGCGTGCATAGCAATTATGAGATTGATTTAATGGATAATTTAATCCGTGCCGCCGCTCGTGAAACAGGTGTGGCATACTCGCAAGAAGTGCCGTCCTTAAAAGTGATTGCCGACCATATTCGTGCGTGTGCGTTTTTGGTTGCGGACGGCGTTCTGCCGTCCAACGAAGGCAGGGGCTATGTTTTACGCCGTATTATCCGCCGTGCGGTGCGTCATGGCTATAAATTAGGGCAGAAAAACGCCTTTTTCCATAAACTTGTGCCTGATTTAGTGGCAGAAATGGGCGAAGCGTACCCAGAATTGAAACAAAAACAAGCGTTTGTGATGGATATTTTAAAAGAAGAAGAAAGCCGTTTTGCCCAAACGCTTGAATTTGGTATGAAATTATTAGAAGACGCACTCGCTGGCGGCAAGCAAGTGTTATCAGGCGAGACCGTGTTTAAATTGTATGACACCTTTGGTTTTCCGTATGATTTAACCGCCGACATTGCACGCGAACGCAATATTCAAATGGACGAAGCAGGTTTTGAAGCCGAAATGGAAAAACAACGCCAAAGAGCGAGAGCAGCACAAAATTTCAAAGCCAACATTCAAATTGACTACGCAGGACAAGACAGCGTTTTTACAGGCTATGAAAAACACGCCAATCAAGCCCAAGTTGTTGCTTTATATAAAGAAAATGAAGCCGTTTGTGAATTAAAAGCAGGTGATAGTGGCACGGTGATTTTAGACACAACCCCATTTTATGCCGAAAGTGGCGGTCAAGTGGGCGATAGCGGTTTGATTTTGAACGAACTGTTGCGTTTTGAAGTCAAAGACACGCAAAAAATTAAAGCCGCCGTTAATGGTCATATCGGCGTGCTGCTTTCAGGCAGCCTGAAAGTGGGCGACAGCGTTACCGCACAAATTGATAGCAATATTCGCCTGTCAAATCAACGCAATCACAGTGCCACACACTTAATGCACGCTGCATTGCGTCAAGTGTTGGGCACAACGGTTGAACAAAAAGGCTCTTTGGTTACAGCCGAACGCACACGATTTGACTTTTCGCACAACAAGCCTGTTACGGCGGACGAAATCGCCCAAGTCGAAGACATTGTTAATCAAGCGATTTTGGCGAATATCGAAGTCAAAGCAACGGTGATGAGTATGGAAGACGCCAAAAAAACAGGGGCAATGATGTTGTTTGGCGAAAAATACGGCGAACAGGTACGCGTGGTGCAAATGGGCGAAGTGTCTGCCGAATTGTGCGGTGGCACGCACATGGAACGCACAGGCGGTATCGGCTTATTCAAAATTGTCTCGGAAAGCGGTATTGCCGCAGGCGTTCGCCGTGTGGAAGCGATTACAGGTGAAACCGCCCTGCAATTTGTGCGTTCGCAAAGTGAGTTGTTAAACCAAATTCAAGCAGAAACCAAGGCCCAAACGCAAAACGACATTCTGCCGAAAATTGAAAATAACAACAATAAAATCAAACAATTAGAAAAAGCATTGCAAACGGCAAAAGCCGAAATCGCCAAAGGGCGTGCCGCAGAATTGTTAGCAAATGCTGCTAAAATCGGCGAATTGTCGTTAATTGTTGAAAATATCGGCGAAATGCCTGCAACGGAATTACGCGATTTTGCGGTTGATTTAGCAAACAGGGGCGACAAAATTGCCGTGCTGTTAGCCGCAGTCAATGACGGTAAAGCGTCTTTGGTTGCCGCCGTCTCCAAACCTCTAACCACCCAAATTAAAGCAGGCGACATGGTGAAAATGGTCGCCGAACAAATCGGCGGCAAAGGCGGCGGCAAACCCGAACTCGCCCAAGCAGGCGGCACAAATATTGCCGAATTACCCAAAGCACTGGCAAGCGTGGCAGAGTGGGTTAAGGAAAAGGTTTAGTAAAGTGGGTCGAAAGACCCACCGTATGCCATACAAAAAGGATAACTACAATGGAATTATTAGAAATTTTATTTGATAAAATTGATATAAAACACGGTGTGGATTTTGTCAAAAAAGTATCTTCTAATTCCGAAAAAATCACTAAAATAAATTCAAATATTTATCCAGATTTAACTGTGGATAATTATCAGAATTTTACATTTAAATCAAAAGATAATGGCACAGTTTATTTTCAATTCAAAAATACTCAACTATTTGATTATTATTTCAAATATTTTGAAATAATTATTGTAATTATTGAAAATGATATTGAATTGAATATATGGTTAGATAGTGAAGAAACAAAAAATATTCATCTCAATGATTTTATATTATTTTGCCAAGAAATTGCCAAAGACTTAAATACTCCATTTTATTACTGTGGTATAGAACCTGCGTATGATAAAAATACGCAGTTTTTTAGTTATTTGGGTATCAATGCTCAATGTTGTTGGTGATAATATAACACCAGCATTTCAGGCAGCCTGAAAAAGGAATAATATGGAAGAAAATGAAATATCTTATTCACCAAGCGAACCGTGGATAAGGTTTGTTATTTGGATAGTGATTTCTTTTATTTCATTGACTGTTTTTTATCTGATTGCCCAAGCAAATGGGGGAAAGATTTTGGATATATCTTTCAATAGTGAATTTATTACTATGAATTCGGTATTGTTGTTCTTTTTTATGTTTTTTGCGGAAGCATTGCAAGGACGAAATACCAAGCAAATGATTGTGGCGAATTTATTGATTGGTTTTTCACCGTCATTATTTTGGTTTGTTCTTTTAATTATCGCTTGTATTGTTTCTGATGGTTTAGGAATTTTTTTATTTTTTCCAGCCATCTTGTTTTTTCTTCCATTAGGCATAATCACCACAATCAACACCATTGCTGTGCGTATTCATTATTTAATCTGTCGGCATTTAGAACGCACTCGCCGTCAATCTTTTGCAGAAGAGATCGATTGATAAGGAATAAATGAAATGTAAAAATATTTTTCAGGCAGCCTGAAACAGCATAGGACAAGCGAAGTTAAAATATATTTTGCCGTTGCGGTGGGCTGTATGGTTTCACCCTACAATCATTACGGCTGTGCTATTTCTTTACGAAATTGTTCCACAATATTGCGGTAGGCTTGGATAAATACCGAAACATCTAAACTATACGCAATGCTATCAAATCCTGCTTCTGCCCACATTATTGCGTTATGGATATTGCCTGCAAATATATAAGATTCTTTCTTATGCTTTTTGCATGTGGTGAGAATTTTTTTAATGGCAGCGTGTAAATCTGGGTGTTCAAATTGCAAAGGAATGCCCATCGCAATAGACAAATCACAAGATCCGACAAATATGCCATCAACGCCGTCAAGTGCCACGATTTCTTCGATTTTATCTAATGCTTCTGTGGTTTCGCACTGCGGAATGAGTTTGCATTGTTGATTGCAGGTTTTCATATAAGCGAGTGCATCGCTTGCCCATTCGTCCGCTCCCCAGCCGCTTGTGCGGTTTGGACAGTAACCACGATTGCCGATAGGGGGAAATTTGGCGTAAGAGATGAGTTTTTTGACTTTTTCCACAGAGCGGATATTCGGCACAATTAGCCCCCTTGCCCCTATGTCTAACATTCTTAAAACGCTGTGGCGACTAATATCGCCGATACGAACATAGGCAGGCATTCCGCCATTTTCTGCCGCAATAATATATTCCGCCGTGCTTTCTACGGAAAAACGACCGTGTTCGGTATCAATAATGACATAATCTAATCCACTGCGACAAAGCGCTTCCATGGCAGAAATGCCGCCGATCTCAAAGAATGTACCGAATTGTGTTTTTTGCATTTGACATGGCTTTCTGATATGAAGTGTTTATTAGATTTAACCGTTCATTGTAGCACGCAGGTTGTGAATTTCAATGATTGTTGTTCAATGACATTTTTCAGGCAGCCTGAAAATTATCAACTTCTTGTTTTTATTATAAAAATATATAAAAGACATTTTTTACCACATTTTTTCAGGCAGGTTCAAAAATAAATTTTCAACAAAAACAAACACTGTTACAAAACCTTGATTTTTGTCCATTGCGGATAGGCTAAAAATACTATATATTGTGGTTAAATTCTTTTTGAAACACTATATGTAGTGTTTTTCATTTTTTTGTCAAGGTGTGCGATGAACGATTTTTCACAATTGAAAGTAACCAAACGGGACGGTAGATTAGAAGCGATTGATTTGGATAAAATTCACAAGGTGATTACTTGGGCGGCGGACGGATTGAATAATGTTTCCGTGTCGCAAGTGGAGTTGAAGTCGCACATTCAGTTTTACAACGGCATTCGCACTTCTGATATTCACGAGACGATTATCAAGGCGGCGGCGGATTTGATTAGCGAAGAATCGCCTGATTATCAATACCTTGCCGCTCGGCTGAATATTTTTCATCTGCGTAAAATCGCTTTTGGCGGCTTTGAACCGCCGCATTTGCTGGCTCATACACAAAAGTTAGTGGCAGAAAAACGCTATGATAAGGCTTTGCTTACTGATTATTCAGAAGATGAATTTAATGAATTAAATCAATATATTAACCATTGCCGTGATATGGATTTTTCGTATGCGGCAGTCAAGCAGTTGGAAGGCAAATACTTGGTGCAAGACCGTGTTACCAAGCAGGTGTTTGAAAGTCCGCAGTTTTTGTTTATGTTGGTGGCAATGTGTTTGTTCTCGCAATATCCCAAAGATAAGCGTTTGAATTATGTCAAAAAATTCTATGATGCGGTGAGTTTGTTCAAAATTTCGCTGCCTACGCCGATTATGTCTGGAGTGAGAACGCCAAGCCGTCAGTTTAGTTCTTGTGTGTTGATTGAGTGCGATGATAGTTTGGATTCGATTAACGCAACCACTTCGTCTATTGTGAAATATGTGTCGCAACGGGCGGGTATCGGCATTAACGCGGGGCGTATTCGTGCTGTGGGCAGTCCCATTCGTGGCGGTGAAGCACAGCATACGGGTTGTATTCCGTTTTTCAAAATGTTTCAGGCTGCGGTGAAATCGTGTTCGCAAGGTGGTGTGCGTGGCGGTGCGGCAACGCTGTTTTATCCTTTGTGGCATTTGGAAGTGGAATCTTTGTTGGTGTTGCGAAACAATCGTGGCGTGGAAGAAAACCGTGTGCGTCATTTGGATTATGGCGTGCAAATCAATCGGACGCTGTATCAACGCTTGATTAAGGGCGAAAAAATTACGCTATTCTCGCCCGCTGATGTGCCTGATTTATATGAAGCATTTTTCGCCGATCAAGATAAATTTGCACAACTTTATGAACAATATGAAAACAATCCGACTATCCGCAAACGCACAGTTGCTGCGGTGGATTTGTTCTCATTGCTAATGCAGGAGCGAGCCAGCACAGGGCGAATTTATATTCAAAATGTTGATCATTGCAATACGCACAGCCCCTTTGTGCCTGAAATTGCTCCTGTTCGGCAATCAAATTTATGCTTGGAAATTGCCTTGCCCACACGCCCCTTAAACGATATTAACGATGAAAACGGAGAAATTGCGTTATGTACGCTTTCTGCCATTAACTTGGGTGCATTAGACAATTTAGACGAATTAGAAAACTTGGCAGATTTAACCGTGCGTGCGTTAGACGCACTGTTGGATTATCAAGATTATCCGATTAAAGCCGCCAAAATCGCCACGATGAAACGGCGTGCATTAGGCATAGGCGTGATTAACTATGCTTATTATTTAGCCAAAAACGGCAAACGCTATTCGGACGG
>JAFWTP010000134.1 GCA_017518845.1 Neisseriaceae bacterium | reverse complement strand
TTGAAAAATGGGCGATTTAGAATGACATTTTATCCGCCGTTTGAGCCTTTTCCAACTGATGATACGGTTGCAGACACCGCAAAAATGAACGCTTTTATTGAAGAGCGAATTCGTGAAATACCCGAACAATATTACTGGTTACATAAACGCTTTAAAACGCGTCCGAATAATGAACCGTCTTTTTATGATTAACTTTTTCGAAAGCAAAAAATGAATACCACCATTACTTGTCCGCATTGCCATAAAGAATTTAGTTTGGACAATAACGAAGCCCAACAATTATTTGCTGAATTAAAAGATAAAGCGTTTAATAGTGAATTAGAAAAACGCCTGATTTCTGAAAAAAAACATATTCAGGAAAAATGTCAATCGCAGTTTGATTTATCTTTAAAAGATAAAGACAATATTATTGCCAATTTGAAAAGTGAATTAAAACAACAACAAACACAAATAAAAATTGCCGTTCAAGATAAAGAAAAAGAAATGCAGGCAAAAATATCTGATTTGCAAAGTCAATTAAAAATGGAACAAGTAAAATTAGATAATGCTGTGTTAAAAAAAGAAACGGAAATGAAAGAAGAAATTTCTTCATTAAAAAATAAGTTACTGATTGAACAGCAAAAAAGTCAAAATTTATTAAATGCTGAAAAAGAAAAATATCAAACAGCATTAAAATTGAAAGATGAACAAATTGCCCAATATAAAGATTTTAAAAGTAAAATGAATGTTAAATTATTAGGCGAAAGTTTAGAACAGCATTGTTACCATGAATTTAATAAATTAAGGGCTTTATTGCCGAATAATGTTTCTTTTGGAAAAGATAATACTATTTCAGACGGCACCAAAGGCGATTTTATTTATCGTGAAACGGATAATTCAGGTATAGAAATTCTTTCGATTATGTTTGAAATGAAAAACGAACAAGATACCACTGCTACCAAACATAAAAATGAAGATTTTTTAGCCAAATTAGATAAAGACCGCAATAATAAAAATTGCGAATATGCGGTATTGGTTTCATTGTTAGAGCAAGACAATGAATTTTATAATAACGGTATTGTTTTATCTCATCAATATCCGAAAATGTATATTATTCGTCCGCAGTTTTTTGTGCCGTTATTAACAATTTTACGAAATTCGGCAATGAAGTCATTATCATATAAACAAGAATTATCCAATATTCGTAATCAAAATATTGATATTACGAATTTTGAAAATGATATAAATGATTTTAAAGAAAAATTCGCACGCAATTATCGCTTAGCAAGTGAAAAATTTAAAACTGCAATCGATGAAATTGATAAAACAATTAGTCATTTACAAAAAACAAGAGAAGCGTTACTATCTTCTGAAAATAATTTGCGACTTGCTAATAATAAGGCGGAAGATTTAAGCATTAAACGCTTAACCAAAAATAACCCCACAATGAAACAAGCATTTGATGAATTGAATAAAGGAAAACGATGATGGCAAATATCGCCCCTGAAATTTTTAAAGCCTACGATATTCGTGGCATTGTAGGCAACACCTTAACCGATGACGCTGTGGCATTGATTGGCAAAGCGATTGCTAGTGAAGCCGTTGCCTGTGGCGTGAAAGAAATTGCCGTGGCACGAGACGGACGACTTTCAGGCAGCCATATTGCAGAATTGTTAATGCAATCCTTAACAGACGCTGGTTTAAGCGTTGTGTATTTGGGGGCAACCACCACACCTATGCTGTATTTTGCGGCACACACGCACACAAATGGTACTGGCGTGATGATTACAGGCAGCCACAATCCGCCCGATTATAACGGCTTTAAAATGATGATTGCAGGCGAAACTTATTCAGGTGATAAAATTCAAAATCTGTTAGCCCGAATACAAAACGATAATTTTTTGAATTATCCTAATTGTTCAGGTAGCCTAAATGAGATTAATATCGCCGATGAATATATTGAATATATTGCCAAAACGGTTCAAGTGAAACGACCGATAAAAGCGGCAATAGATGCAGGCAATGGTATTGCAGGTGCATTTGCTAAAAAATTATTTACGGCAATCGGTGTTGATTGCGTAGAACTCTTTTGTGAAGTTGATGGCAACTTCCCCAATCATCACCCCGACCCTGCAAAACCTGAAAATCTCAAAGACTTACAAAATACATTAAAAACAACCGATTGCGAAATTGGTTTGGCATTTGATGGCGATGGCGACCGTTTGGGCGTGGTAACAAAAGACGGTAATATTATTTATCCTGACCGTCAGTTAATGTTATTTGCCCAAGATATTTTAACGCGACAAAAAAATGCCAAAATTATTTTTGATGTTAAATGTTCTCGCTTGCTGAAAAAAGTGATTTTACAAAATGGCGGTGAGCCTATTTTATGTAAAACAGGGCATAGTTTTATTAAAGCCGCCATTAAAGAACATAATGCACAATTAGCAGGGGAAATGAGTGGGCATTTATTCTTTAAGGAAAATTGGTTTGGTTTTGATGACGGTTTATATGCAGGTTGCCGACTTTTGCAAATATTGTCGCAATATGATAATCCTAACGAAATTTTAAATAATCTGCCTAATGCGTTTTCTACGCCAGAAATCAATATTAAAATGGCAAAAGAGGGCGATAATCACGCTTTAATTGCCAAATTGCAAGCACAGGCTCAATTTGCAAATGCCGAAGAAATTATTACCATTGATGGCTTGCGTGTGGAATATAAAAATGGCTTTGGTTTAATTCGTGCTTCAAATACCACACCTGTTTTGGTATTGCGTTTTGAAGCCGATGATGAACAATCGTTGAAACACATTCAAAACGAATTTGCGGCAATATTAAAACAATATGGTATTGAGTTTAACTTCGTTGAAATTGCGGTTTGATTGCTTCGCAATCTGCTTTTATGAACTTCGTTCATAAAAGGTTTTAACTTCGTTAAAACAAACCTTATTTTCAGGTAGCCTGAACATGTTAAATAGAAGCATTATTATCTGTGCTATATTTATTGGAATAATCTCAATTTTATTGGGATATTTCAATAATATAGTATGGATAAAAACTATTGGCGTTATTATTTTTGCTATTGGTATTTTGTTGTCTTTTTATTATCAATTATATATTCAACCACAAGAAGTGGAAGAATATTTTTCAAATAATTTATATGTAGATACTTTAACATTAAAAAGTTCAAATAATAATTACACAAAGGGACAGATATTTCTTCAAATTTTCTTATGTAGTTCTTTGTTTCCTTTGATAATAACGATTGTGTTTTTTATTTTCACAATAATAAATGAAGGATTATTTAATGGTTCAATATTGGATACTTTGATAATGTTGGCATTTTCATTTATTTTTGTTTTTATTTTCCCATTTTGTATATTCTTATTTATTCCTGCACTGATTGCTGTTTGTTTTTTAAGATTATTACCTAAAACATTTAAAATATATTATGAAATATCAACAGTCGTTTTAGGTTTATTGATTGGCTTTTATTCATATTATATTTTTTCAAGTTATAACGGACAAGTACGGGGTTTTCTCTTTACGATTGAAATGCCGATATGGTTGTGGTTTGTATCTTCTTTATTTTCTATGACCATAGTTTCTTTTATATCATATAAAATGAGTGATTAAGGAATAAAAACAATGAATTTATATTTTTCAAGCAGCCTTAAACTATGTTAGAAACCGCTACAATTATTGAAGATTACGGACGGCGTTTTGTTGTTCAAACCGATAACGGTTTATTATTAGAAGCCAATACACGCAAAAAACGCACTGATTTTGTGTGTGGCGATAGGGTGCATATTCAGCAAATTAACAATCATCAAGCGGTGATTGAAGATTATTTACCACGCCAAAGTTTATTGTTTCGACAAGACGAAAAACGCACAAAATTATTAGCGGCAAATGTAACACAAGTATTTGTTGTAACAGCGATTTTGCCTGAACCTAATTTGGATTTATTACAAAGAACACTTTTAGCCTGCAACGCCGCGAATATTCCTGCTTTTTTAATTATCAATAAAATGGATTTATTAACGGATAAAGAACAAAATAGAGAAGATTTTTATCGTCATATTTTCAGGCTGCCTGTCATTAAAACGGTTGCAATCAATAACGATATATCTGATTTAAAAAATAAAATGCGTGGGGCTTGTAATATTTTGGTTGGACAATCAGGCGTGGGTAAATCACAATTATCAAATGCTCTGTTAGGCGAAAATAAAGCCAAAACAGGCGATATATCGTTAAACGAAAAAGGCAAACACACCACAACATTTAGCAAATTATATCAAATTGATGACCATACTTCTTTTATTGATACACCTGGTATGCAATCTTTTGGCTTAAATCATTTAAGTATTGATAAACTGTTATATTATTTTCCCGATATGCAACATTTAATCGGCAAATGCCGTTTTCATAATTGCCGTCATTTACAAGAACCCGATTGTGCTATTAAAAACGCTGCCCAAAATGGCGAAATAAATCAGGAGAGATTATTATTTTTACAGAAGATTATTCGGGAAAAGATTTAATTGTTCAGGCTGCCTGAAACTTTTTAATGATTTCATCTGCCGCTATTCTTGCGTTTTTATCTATTTGCAATAAATCAGCCACATTATCCGCCGTTGTATTTGGCATATTTTCCATTGTTTTTTCAATTACTTGGGCGATTTGGGTGAAGCGGATTTGATTGTCTAAAAAGGCGGCAACAGCGATTTCGTTGGCGGCGTTGAGAATGCACGGCATTGTTCCGCCGATTTTTAATGCGTCAAACGCCAAACGCAAGCAAGGAAAGCGTTGTAAATCAGGGCGATGAAATGTTAGTTTATCTAACGCAAAAAAGTCTAACGCTGCCACGCCTGACGCAATCCGTTCAGGCAGCCCTAAACAGTGAGCAATCGGCACACGCATATCAGGCGTGCCTAATTGTGCCAAAATCGAGCCGTCCGTGTAACGGGTCATACCGTGAATAATGCTTTGCGGGTGAATTGCCACTTCGATTTTGTCGGCAGGTAGCATAAATAATCGACAGGCTTCAATCACTTCCAAACCCTTATTCATCATCGTGGAAGAATCGACCGAAATTTTGCGCCCCATAGACCATTTAGGGTGCTTTACCGCCATTTGTGGTGTGATTTTTTCAAATTCATTCAAAGGCGTATGCAAAAACGAACCGCCAGACGCAGTGATTAAAATAGATGCAATTTTGTCGTTCAGGCTGCCTGAAAAAACGCCATTTGCCATTTCATGCCGCACGCTTTCAGGCAGCGTTTGAAACACCGCATTGTGTTCGCTATCCACAGGCAAAACGGCGGCGTGGTGCGTGTTTGCGGCACGCATAAACAATTCGCCGCCCATAACCAGCGTTTCCTTGTTGGCTAACAAAATTTTCTTGCCACATTCCGCCGCCGCAAACGCCGACACAAAACCCGCCGCCCCGACAATCGCCGCCATAACCATATCGGTATCTTTATGCGTTGCTACAAAAGACAAAGCGTCTTCTTTGCATAAAACCTGCGTATCACAACCTTTTGATTTTAATAATTTATTTAATTTTTCGGCATTCTCTTCGCCGTTAATGACCGCATATTGTGGCGAAAATTGCATACATAAATCGCCTAATTTTTCCACTTGCGAATAAGCAGTGAGAGCAAAAACGCTGAATCTATCGGGGTATCGGCGGAGAATATCCAGCGTACTCTGCCCAATACTGCCACTGGCACCAAGAATGGTAATGTTTTGTTTTTTATTCATAAAATATTCAAATCATATTTTTTAAGGAAACTTTTTCAGGAAAATTATTTCTAAATTCTTCGCAGACTTTATCAATAACAATTTCATTATCATTAGTGATATACAACACGCTTAATATATTGATATAACGGCTAAATATTATATCGGAAATAAAAGAAAGAATAAACATTGCAAAACCAGTAATCCCTAATGGATAGATATTTTTTATATCAAATAATTCGGCAATCATTAAAATAATGCCAGTGAATAATAAAAAATAATTGATTGTTTTTAATATTATCCTTATTTTATTATGTTTGGTACATAATGACGGTGATAATTGAACTTTATCATATATAAATGGAATATAGATAATAAAAGTGAAAAAAGCCATCAACAATAAATTTAAATTAAATTTTGTAGATAAATAAATTTCTACAAGTAATATTAAAAACAACCCTATGAAAGAATAACTTTTTTTGGTTATTTTTTGATTAGGATAAGTTGTTCCATATTTGGGTAACAAATTAAGATATTTAAATGTTCTTATTTGCGGTTTTTCATTCACCACAGCATTACAACGCACGTAACGACAAGGCAAATCTTGTCCTTGTGGAATATAAATCCATTTATTACATTGATAAATTTCGTTGTTTTCCATTTTATTGCTCAATAGATTAAAAAAATTAAATCTTTTCAGGCTGCCTGAAAACATTCAATCCGTTATCCTTGCGTACGGAGATTGCCACGATTTGAACTTTGTTCAAATCTTGCAATGACAGTTATTTTTTCAGGCTGCCTGAAAGCCTATTTTTACGACCTTTGTTCATTTTCGGGCAGTTGTTCTGTGGTTCTGCCAAAACGCCGTTCGCGTTTTTGGAAAGACGCAATCGCTTTGTCTAATTCTGCCGCGTCAAAATCTGGCCACAGCGTGTCGGTGAAGTAGAGTTCTGCATACGCCATTTGCCACAGCATAAAATTACTGATTCTCGCCTCACCGCCTGTGCGAATGACAAAATCGGGTTCGGGAGCAAAACCTAATGATAAGTGGGCAAACATATCTTCTTCGGTGATTTCGGTTTTTCCTTGTTTTATCAAGGCATTAACTGCGTTAAGAATATCCTGTCTGCCGCCATAATCAGCAGCCACAACAAGCGTTAAACCTGTGTTATTGGCGGTTAAGGCTTCGGATTCGTCAATCGCATCACGAATTTGCGGCGGAAATTTATCGCGTCTGCCGATGACTTTAAGGCGAATATTGTTTTTGTGCAACAGCCGCACCTTTTTCTTTAAGGCTTCGGAAAACAGCCCCATTAAAAACGACACTTCTTCCACAGGACGCCGCCAGTTTTCTGTGGAAAAAGCAAATACGGTTAAATATTCCACGCCTAATTCAGAACAGCGGCGAACGGCTTCTTCTAATTGATTGACCCCTTTTTTATGTCCCATAATGCGGGGCATAAAGCGTTTTTTCGCCCATCGCCCACTGCCGTCCATAATAATGGCAATGTGGCGTGGAATGTTGGTGCGTTCGGGAATGGCACTGGTGGTGGTGATTTTCATAATTTAACCGTGTTATTCGTTAAAAAATAGAATTATATCGCACATAGATAGGAACTTGCGTTTTTTTCAGGCAGCCTGAATGCTTTTATAGTCGGTTCAGAACAAAAGTAGTCAAGGCATCTTAACGCAGACAGTATCAATAATACGGCAAGGCGAGATAACGCTGAATAGTTTTGCTCTGAACCGACTATATATTGACAAAGCAGGGCGGTTTCTATACAATGCACCGTTTCATTTGAGTGTCGGAGAATTGGCCGAGTGGTCGAAGGCACTCCCCTGCTAAGGGAGCATACGAGCTAAAACTTGTATCGAGGGTTCGAATCCCTCATTCTCCGCCAAATCCTTTAATCAAGATAATAGTCAAATCTGTTGGTTTGACTATTCTTTTTGCCCATTTGTTTTTCACTTCGCATACAATATCACCTTTTCAGGCTGCCTGAAATGGATTTACAGGATTAAATTAAATGAGTAAAAAACGCGTTTTAACGGGCGTTACCACAACGGGTACGCCGCATTTGGGCAATTTTGTGGGGGCGATTCGTCCTGCGATTGCCGCGTCAAATCAAGAAGATACACAATCGTTTTTCTTTTTGGCAGATTATCACGGTTTGATTAAATGCAAAGACCCCGAGCAAATTCACGCTTCCACTTTGGCAGTGGCGGCGACTTGGTTAGCCTGCGGTTTGGATTATGAAAAAACCTATTTTTATCGTCAGTCGGATATTCCTGAAATTCAAGAGTTAAACTGGATTCTCACTTGCACTTGTGCCAAAGGTTTGATGAATCGAGCCCATGCGTATAAGGCGGCAGTGGCTGAAAATATCGACAAAAACGAAGACCCCGACCATGCGGTTGAAATGGGTTTGTATTGCTATCCGATTTTAATGGCGGCGGATATTTTAATGTTTAACGCCGATGAAGTGCCTGTGGGCAAAGACCAAGTGCAACACCTTGAAATGGCGTGCGATATTGCGGGGCGGTTTAATTATCGCTACAAAGAATTGTTTGTGATGCCGCAAGCGGTAGTGGGCGAAGAAGCCGTGCTGTTGGGCTTGGACGGCAGAAAAATGAGCAAAAGTTATGGCAACACCATTCCTTTGTTTGAGCCTGAAAAAAAATTGCAAAAATCCATTAACAAAATTATCACTAATTTAAAAGAGCCTGGCGAGCCCAAAGACACCGAAGACAGCACGCTGTTTGAAATTTACAAAGCCTTTGCCGATGAAAATGAAACGGCACAAATGGCACAAGCCTACGCAGACGGCATTGCGTGGGGCGAAGCGAAGAAAATTGTGTTTCAAAAAATCAACAGTATTTTGTCGCCGATGCGTGAAAAATATATGGAACTCACCGCAAATCCTGCCCAAATTGAAGAAATTTTGCAATTTGGTGCAGAAAAAACCCGCAAAATTGCCAGCGAAAGATTGCAAAAAATTAGAAATGCGGTGGGGATTAGAAAGTTGAAATAATTGTAGGGTGGGTTTCCATGTCAAGAGCAACACACGAAACGATTAACAAAAACGCCGTAGGGTGGGCTTCCCAGCCCACCAAGCAAACCGCAAGGTTTGCATAAAACAAAACAATGGTAGGGTGGGTCTTCGACCCACCGTAACGAACGAAACCATTTCAGGCAGCCTGAAAGATTATTTTAATGGTATGATTTTTTTGGTGGCGTGACGCCCCACCCTACGGCAGAATATTTATTTCAGGCAGCCTGAAAGCAACAAGGACAAAGACAATGGCACACCCATTTATTCAACAATGATTAAACGGTCAAACGGCGGAATATAAACCGTTGATTGTAGGGACGACCCTATGTGGTCGTCCGAAAAAACAATTTCAGGCAACCTGAAAAACGGGCGACCACACAGGGTCGCCCCTACGGTAAAATGGCATGTTTATTAAAATGGTATGTTTATATATGTTTATCGTAGGGACGACCCTGTGTGGTCGTCCGAAAAAACAACCCGTAGGGTGGGTCTTCGACCCACCGTAACGAACGAAATATTTTCAGGCAGCCTGAAAGATTGTTTTAATGGTATGATTTTTTGGTGGGTCGAAGACCCACCCTACAACAAGGACAAGCGGACAAAACCATTTTAAGCACCCAAAAAGCAAGGACAAAGACAATGGCACACCCATTTATTGAACAATTATTAAACGGTCAAACGGTGGAATATAAACCGTTGGGGGAAATTGCCGATTACGAACAACCGCAAAAATATCTTGTTAAAAGCACGAATTATCGTGATGAATATCCCACGCCAGTTTTAACCGCAGGAAAGACATTCATATTAGGTTACACAGACGAAACGAACGGCATTTATCCAGCGTCTCAAAAGCCAGTGATTATATTTGATGATTTCACAACAGCAAACAAATGGGTTGATTTTGATTTCAAAGCAAAATCATCAGCAATGAAAATCATCACATCAAAAGATGAAAAGCAATGTTTATTGAAATTTATTTACTATTGGTTAAATACATTACCAAATGAATTAAGCAATAGCGACCATAAAAGGCAATGGATTAGTAATTATGCAAACAAGTTAATCCCCCTACCGCCCTTACCCGTTCAAGAGCGGATTGTTGAGATATTGGACAAATTTACAGAATTAGAGAAAGAATTAGAGAAAGAATTAGAGAAAGAATTAGAGAAACGCCGCAAACAATATCAATACTATCGCGATAAACTCTTGTCCGAAGAAGAATTGGAAAAATCAGGGTTTGAGTGGAAAACTTTACCCGATATTTCAGAAAATTTGGATTATATGAGAAAACCTGTTACTGCTAATTTAAGAAAGATTGGTAATATTCCATATTATGGAGCGTCTGGAATTGTTGATTATGTAGAAGATTATATTTTTGATGGAGATTATTTATTGGTTTCGGAAGACGGTGCAAATTTATTGGCTCGCTCCACACCTATCGCATTTAGTATTTCTGGTAAAACTTGGGTAAATAATCACGCTCATATATTAAAATTTAATACTTATGAAGAGCGTAGATTTGTGGAGTTTTTTCTAAATAGCATAGATTTAAAACCGTATATATCAGGTGCCGCACAGCCGAAATTAAATCAGAAATCATTAAATAGTATCAAAATCCCCATTCCGTCCATAGAAAAACAACAACAAATTGTTGAAATATTGGATAAATTTGATACCCTAACGCAATCCATTACCGCAGGCTTGCCACGAGAAATAGAATTGCGACAAAAACAATACGAATATTATCGCAATTTATTGCTCACATTTGATTGATATGCGTAGGGACGACCCTATGTGCTCGTCCGAAAAAACATTTTCAGGCTGCCTGAAAAACGGGCGACCACGCTTCGGTTACCCCTACGGTAAAATGATATTTTTCAGGAAACACAAAATATGAATATTATTAACTACATTCAAGACTATTACGGTGTTTTGCCTGAATATCTTTGGCAAGATACGCCGAATGTGTGCATTTTTCGTCATCAACAAAATCGCAAATGGTTTGCGGTGTTGATGAATGATATTCCTGCGGCTAAATTGGGCTTAAAAGAAAATAAGACTTTGAATTTAATCAATTTAAAATGCAACCCTGAATTGGCTAAAATGATTTTAATCGACCATAAAAATATTTTCCCCGCTTATCACATGAATAAAAAACATTGGATTAGCGTGGTGCTTGACCGTGTTGAAACGGACGAGTTAAAAAATCTATTGGCACACAGTTTTAAATTAACGCAAAAGCGTTCAGGCTGCCTGAAAAAATAGCCTTGTTTGTTTTGGCTTATCATTTTGTGCATTTTTATGCACTGCAAAATCCACGGAACAATGCGTTTTATCAATGTTCGTTTGCGAAAAATTTGGCACAATCGGGCGACCCCAAAAAGGACGATGATATGGAAAAAATTTGGCTAAACAGTTACGAAGACGGTGTGTCGGGTGAAATTGATTGCGAAAAATATGCGTCATTGTGCGAAGTGTTTCGTTACAGCAGCGAACGCTTTCGCGAAAAAGACGCGTTTTGTAATTTAGGCACCACGCTGACTTACGGCGAAGTGGCAATGTTGGCGGAGTATTTTGCGGCGTATTTGCAAAACACTTGCCAAGTCAAAAAAGGCGATCGTGTGGCGGTGATGTTGCCCAATTTGTTGCAATATCCTGTGGTGATTTTCGGCATTCTCTTGGCTGGCGGCGTGGTGGTGAATGTCAATCCGCTGTATAAACCACGCGAATTGGCGTTTCAGTTAGTCGATAGCGGGGCAACAAGCATTGTTTTGTTGGAAAATTGTGCGTATAAATTGCAGGAAGTGTTGCCGCAAACGCAGGTGAAAAATATCATTATTTCCACTGTCGGCGATTTATTAGGCAGCCTGAAAGGTTTGTCGATTAATTTTTTCTTACGCAATATCAAAAAAAGCGTGGAAAATTATCATTTGCCAAATGCGGTTAAATTCACCGAAATACTGAAAAAAGGTGGCGAAATGTCGTTAAAACGCCCGATTATTGATAAAAACGATTTGGCGTTTTTGCAATACACAGGCGGCACAACGGGTAAGCCCAAAGGAGCGATGCTCACGCACGGCAATTTGTGTGCGAATATGGCACAAGCGGGCGAGTGGATTAAAAAGCAGTTAGAAATTGGGCGTGAAGTGGTTTTTACGCCCTTGCCTTTGTATCATATTTTTTCGCTAACCATTAACTTATTGATTTTCTTTGAAATTGGTGCAAAAAATGTGCTGATTAGCGACCCCAGAGATATAAAAAATCTTATTAAAATGCTTAAAAATCATAAAGTTACGGTTTTAACGGGGGTGAATACGCTGTTTAATGCTTTAATTCATTCGCCTGAATTTAAGTCGGTGGATTTTTCTTCGTGGAAATTAACGGTAAGCGGCGGTGCGGTTACGCAAAGAGCGGTTGCCGAACAGTGGATTGAAATCACGCATTTGCCTTTGATTGAAGTGTATGGCTTAACCGAAGCGTCCCCGGGTGTGTGTGCTAACCCATTGAATATTAAGACTTATACAGGAATGATTGGCTTGCCCATTCCCAATACCGATGTAAAAATGTGCGACCCAATGGGCAATGAAGTGGCTGTGGGCGAAGTAGGGGAGTTGAAAGTGAAAGGCCCGCAGGTGATGAAAGGTTATTGGGATAATCCGCAGGAAACCGCCGCCGTATTTGACGCAGATGGCTTTTTGGCAACAGGCGATATTGGCGTGATGAACGAGTGGGGCTTTATTCAACTGATTGACCGCAAAAAAGATATGGTGAATGTATCGGGCTTTAATGTGTATCCGAACGAAGTGGAAGATGTGGTGGTGGCAATGGACGGCATACGCGAAGCCGCCTGCATTGGCATTGCAGACGAAAAAACAGGCGAAGCGTTAAAATTATTTGCGGTAAAATCAGATAATTCTATTACAGAACAAGATGTTACAGACCACTGCCGCAAAGAACTCACCGCCTATAAAGTGCCCAAAGTGATTGAATTTCGCGATGATTTGCCCAAAAGCAGTGTGGGCAAAATCCTGCGGCGAGAATTAAGAGAAGAAAGTTTGTTGAATGAATAAATAAAATTATTCAGGCTGCCTGAAAATAAAACCTGTGTCATTGCGAGATTTGAACTTTCGTTCAAATCGTGACAATCTATGTTTTGCCGTTAGGCAAAACAAATGCCACAAGGCGTTTTAGTCGCATTGCATTAAGCCGTTTAGGTTGCCGTTAAATTATTTTGAATACGGTCGTTACAACGCCTTTGGCGTTGGTAAAAAATCTAACGATTTTTTACTGGATTGCCACGATTTGACTGCGAGACCCCCACGCTTGACGCTCGAGGCGACATATCCGTAAGCGGCAAGACGCTAACGGCTAACTGTCGTCTCGCAATGACACACAGGATTGATTTTTTGTTTCAGGCTGCCTGAAAGTTAGATAGTGTATTGTGCAAAAGGTTTATTTGATTTTTGTTCTGGAAATTGAATAAGGGTTTTGGAATTTGGGTTTTCAGGCTACCGTACTCGTCATTGCGAGCCGTGCCGTAAGCACGGCGTGGCAATCTCCTAAAATTATTTTTAACAAGTGAAACGAAGTTAAAAATAATTTTAGGGTGGCGTAAGTCGATACAACGGCAATGCAAAATGTTTTTCAGGTTGCCTATTGTTGAATAAAAACGCGTGGGCAACAAGTTGCCCACCCTACGCTTGCTGAAAGGTTTTATTAAAGGAAAAAAATGATTAAATGGAGCGAACTACCGATTAACAAAAAATTTGCAATAGTATTTGCCTTGCAAAATTTTAGTCTTTTTTTGGCTTGGTTGTTTTTAGGTGCTAATTTTGGCTATTTAATCGTTTTGAGTTTGCTTTTGTTTGTACTTTTCTATACGCAAGGAGACCGTTGGACAAAAAAAGGTTTTTTTATTTTTTCTGCAATCTTTGTTTGGATGTGGTTTTTAGATAATAGTATGGGTTTAAGAATTAATCTAGATGTTAATTACAATCAACTCAAAAGTTATTTTGGAATTACTGTCAGTAGGAGTAATGGTCGTGGCAGTGCTGCAACGATTCATCATGAAATGATTTTAGAAAAAGATAAACATGGAAATTATCGTAATGGTGGAAAACGCGGTTTTATATGTGGCATCAAAAGCTCTTCAAGTTGTAACGAAGAATTGATAAATTATTTTGGGCGTAGTAATACATATAATCAAAATATTTCGGTAAAGTACTATGAGTTTCCTACTGATACTCAAGCACTTTTATATATTATTCCTTTTGTTACAAATGCAAATGTTGTTTATGAAATAAAGCATAAT
>JAFWTP010000133.1 GCA_017518845.1 Neisseriaceae bacterium | reverse complement strand
CTTTTTGCCAAACATAAAGTATGCGCCTATCAGCAACAGCAACACCGCCGCGCCGATCGCAACTTTTTTCATCAGTCCATTGTTGCCCTCTGCTTCCGCTGATGACGATACAGGCGCCTCCTGTTTCCCGGCCGTTTCCTGAACTGCTTTGGCTTCTGCTGCCTTACGTGCCGCTGCTTCTTCTGTTGCCTTACGGGCTGCTGCTTCTTCTGCCGCTTTGCGCGCCGCTGCTTCCTGTGCTGCTAATGCCGCAACCGCTTCGCTTCCATTTTCTGTTGCCGGTTTGCTGTTTCTTGGCGGAGCTGTCACAGTACTGCCCGCAAGTTTCCCTTGCATTGCAGCCGGGCGTGGCGAACCGCACTTTACACAAAATTTCCCTGTATTCCTCTTCCCACAAGCACACACCCATTCCGTCTGCCTGGCGGCCACGGGCTGTGGAGGCGCTACTGGACGCGGTGCGCCGCAATTTACACAAAATTTTCCCGTATTGGTTTTTCCGCAGCTGCACGTCCATCTACCTGCAGTATTGTTATCAAATTCAGCCATGGTTTACACTCCCTTTTCCATTCTTCTCATTTTCATAAAAAGCAAAACTGCGCCCCTGCCATATTCATTTGTGAGTTTTACGGGAACGGATTTATGATAAAACAAACACAAAATCTGGCAACAGCGCAGCGTCAATTCTTAAAACAATTTTATAAATTTTTCAAATTATTTTTTCCCATTGGGAAATAACATCATATGCTTTCTTCAACTTTATTATACCATCGTTTATCAATTTTTCATAAATTTTTCTTTTATTGTTCTACCTTATCCTATTCACTTTTTTGCCTTCATAACTTTCAGCAGAATCGCAAAATATTCAGTCCGTTTTGTCTATTACGAATATACATTTGTTTTAACAAATCCAAAAAATTCCTAAAAAGACCTGTGCACCCCAGACCATTGACTTTTTGTCTTTTCGGTTTAATTTCAAATTCTTGAATCATTAAAATCAGTTATATTCCACTATAATTTTGTATATTCAAATATTATTCTAAAATTTCTTTGTTTTTCTCTTTGTTTCTCTTATTTTCTTTATTTTACTCGTTATTATATTTTGCAAAAATCACTTAAAGCCTCAAATTTTTGTCTTTTTGACTTTTGGATTTTTACAATATGCCCTGAAACGCCCGCATTTCGTTTCTGATCGATTTTACCCCTTTTTGGATATATGTATCGTCTCAAAACAACATAGGGCCTTACAGGGCATTTCTCGCGGTCGGCTTTTAAAACAGCCTGTTTTTCTTATATCGGCTATCACATTATCGACTTTGTTTGCTAAATATATTTATCTTTTTGGTTCGTGTTTACTTAATATATTTTAGTAACACTTGGGATTAGAAGCAGCCACTTTTTATCCGGAAAACTTTCACACCTTCGCCCCGCAGTTTCCGCAGAACACGCCGCCCGGTTCCAGTTTTGCGCCACAGTTCGTGCAAAACTCCGGTGTGTTGCGGGCGCCGCAGTTTTCACAGAAACGGCTGTCATGATCTAAGGGCGCGCCACATTTTTTGCAAAACAGTTTCGCTGTTCCCGCTGCAGTTTGCTGCCCGCCACCCACTCCGGACAGGGGAGCTGCACCGTTAATCGCCGCACTGCTTCGTCTTGTTTGCTGCTCGCCCGCCACATTATTCGCCGCTGCACTGTTTCTTCTTGTTTGTTGTGCGCCAGCAACGTTATTCATCGCCGCGCCGGTTCGTCCTGTTTGTTGCGCGCCAGCTGCACGGTTCATCGATGCACTGCTTCGTCCCGGTTGCTGCGCACCACCGGCCGGGTTAGTGCGAGCAAAACGATCCGGGTTCTGGGAAAGCGATTCCGTATTTGCGTTGTTGCCTGCGCCATTTTCTTTACCGCCGCGGCCTTTGCCTAAAAACTTGAACGCGCCAAAGCCAATGGCTCCCACGGCAGCGACGCCGATGGCAATTTTGGCCGCTGTACCCAGGCCGCCGGAATCTTTGCCGTCAGATGCTTTGCCAGTCTGCTTGCCTTCCGATTTCGCGTTGGATTTTTTATCACCGCCAAGAACAGAAGAAATCGCACCGGCGGCACTGTTGCCGGTCATTAAATCATATGCCTTTTTACATGCTGCATCGGAGGTAAAAATATAATAGGTACGGGTTATATATGGTGTCCTACGATACGTGCCGACAGAAGATTGCTTTTCAGTGCCAACTTCGAATCCAATCGTCGGAAAATCTATAGTAACCGTTGCAGTTACTTCTTCCACGTCCTTAGGAATTGTATGTTTTTTACCATAACTATTTTCCTTACCGAGAGAAGTCAGCTCTTTTAACGTTCCTATCTTCTTATGATTATAAAATTTTGTAGTTTCCGAATAATTAGCAGATCTGACAGGCTTTGAAAGTATACCCGGTATAGGCGCCGGTTCCGCCGTAATCGTTACCTGGCTTCCCGGCGCGGCTTTCGCGAATACGACATGCCCGTATTTGGCGTTTTTACGTAATTCGGCAGTGTATTTCGCATAGGCATTTAAATCTAAATTTTCCAGCATCACATGCATTTTCATCTGCGCGATTTTCGTCTCATT
>JAFWTP010000132.1 GCA_017518845.1 Neisseriaceae bacterium | reverse complement strand
ACTGGGGCATTGGGTTTTTATGATGACTGGAAAAAAGTGGTGTATAAAGACCCTAATGGCGTTTCTGCTAAATTCAAAATCGTTTGGCAGTCGGCAGTTGCCATATTGGCAGGTATGTTTTTATTATACTCAAACCTGCCTGCAACCACTGAATTTATTATGCCATTTTTCAAACAAATTCAATACCCTTTGGGTTGGTTTGGTTTTATTATTTTAACTTATTTGGTGATTGTGGGAACTTCTAATGCAGTTAATTTAACAGACGGCTTGGACGGATTAGCCGCTATGCCGATTGTTTTGGTATCCGCAGGGCTGTCTATATTTGCTTATGCCAGCGGACACGCCGAATTTGCCAGATATTTGCAATTACCTTTTATACCAGGTGCGAATGAAGTCGTGGTATTTTGTGCGGCGATGTGCGGTGCAAGTTTGGGCTTTTTATGGTGGAACGCCTACCCCGCCCAAGTGTTTATGGGCGATGTGGGGGCATTGGCATTGGGTGCGGCACTCGGCACCGTTGCGGTGATTATTCGCCAAGAAATTGTGTTGTTAATTATGGGCGGCTTATTTGTAGCAGAAGCCATTTCGGTGATGTTGCAGGTAGGTTCTTATAAAACAAGAAAAAAACGCATTTTCCGTATGGCACCTTTGCATCACCACTACGAATTAGGCGGCTGGAAAGAAACCCAAGTCGTGGTGCGTTTTTGGATTATTACGCTGATTTTGGTGTTAATTGGCTTGGCTACGCTGAAATTGCGGTAAAGGTTTATTTTTCAGGCTGCCTGAAAATAGAACAAACAATTATGAAAGTAACTTATATGAAAAACAAAACACAACAATCAATTCAAGAAATTATTAACACTTACAACACCGTTATTGGCGTTATGGAAGAAACTGCTCACGAACAAGACGCTTCTGGCGAGCGTGCCTATGGCGGTGTTGTGCGTGCAACAAAAGGTAAGTTGCAAGAATTTATCACGCAAAGATTAATTGAAACGGCTTGGATTGATGAATTACAACAAAATAAAGATAGATTGGAAATCAATTCCAAAAAAATTGCTATTCCTATCAAAAAGGACTATTTGAATACGCTACCTGAAAATATTAAAGAACATATTTCAAAAAATATTGATGATTATGTTTATAAATTGTCGGTAGATAAACATATTTTTATTGATGACAATTTCATTGCAGGTATTGAATGTAAAGCCTATACAGAAAATGCCATGCTTAAAAGAATTTTAGTTGATTTTATGTTGTTGAAAACAAAATATCCAAAATTAGATTGTTTTTTATTTCAATTAGAATCCATGTTAGGTGGCGATTATTCTTTGATTAACGCTACAACTTTTGGTAGCACAGCAACACATTCTATTATGTCTTATTTTGATAATGTGGATTTGCATATTTTCACCTTTATCAAAGGCGAAAGAAATGTAGAAAGACCTATTAACAAGCCAGAATACTTTAAACCATTAGAAGCATCTGCTCTTGAAAAAGCAGTTTTCGCATTAGTAAATGTATTGGAGAAAGCAGTATGAGTGCTAAACGAATCATAGACTTATTCGCAGGTTGCGGCGGAATGAGTTTAGGTTTTGAAATGGCAGGCTTTCAAACTGTTTTAGCAGTAGAAAAAGATGATTGGGCTGCCGAAACTTATCAGTTTAATCGTCAAAATGCGAATATTTTTGTGGGTGATATAACTGAAATAAAAGAACCTAAAAAACAATTTAATTTACAAAATATTTCAGGAATTATTGGTGGTCCACCCTGTCAAGGTTTTTCCGTATCGGGTTTTAGAGATCCCAAAGATCCAAGAAATAGTTTATTTATGGATTATATGCGTTTTGTAGAAGACTTTAAGCCTAACTTCTTTATTATGGAAAATGTACCAGGTATATTATCTTCAAAAACCAAAAATAAAGAATGGGTAAAAGCCCTTATTTGCAAAGTTGCCAAAAATTGTGGTTATAATGTGGAAATATTACAATTAAATGCGGCAGATTATGGCGTACCACAGGCACGCAATCGAGTATTTTTTATTGGTATTCGTGATGATTTTCCTTTTTATCCTGATTATTTAATCCCACAAAAAATAACAGAAAATAATCAAATTTCTTTATGGGATGCAATTTCTGATTTACCCCAAATTGAAGCAGGACAAGGTGAAGATAATTCAGATTATGCTAAAACAATACAGAACGAATATCAAAAATGGGCAAGAAAAAACTCAAATAAAGTGCATAATCATATTTCAATGAAACACACACAACGACTGATTGAGCGATTTAAATGTATCGGTTGGGGACAATCATTAGCCGATGTACCACAAGAACATATGCAAAGACAACGCGGTAATGCAGAAAAAATTAGTGGAAAGGTGTATTCACAAAACAATATGAGACCCTACCCTAATAGACCATCTCCCACTCTTCCTGCTTGTTTTCAAAGTAATTTTATTCACCCATTTTTGAATAGAAACTTCACTGCACGCGAAGGAGCAAGACTACAATCTTTTCCCGATAATTATATTTTCAAAGGTAAAAGAACAACAATGTCTTGGGAAAAAAATCTTTCTCAATTTCAACAAATCGGTAATGCCGTTCCGCCTTTATTGGCGAAAGCATTGGCTTTAATGGTTACAAATTATTTTGAGTTGATTAAAGATTTTGAAAATAATAGAAATAATTTGGAAAATATTTATATTGAACACGACGATATTCAATTAAAACTTTTTGCGTGATTTAGTGAAATAGACATATCTTTTTTCAGGCAGCCTGAAAAAATAAAACGGATAACACAAATGAATACAACACAATTTACAGATAAAAAAATCTTGGTTGCGGGTTTGGGTAAAAGTGGTATGGCAACCCTGCGGTTTTTAAATGAGTGTGGGGCGGCTATTTCGGGTTATGACAAGGTTTTGTCTGATGAACGCCGTTCGGCTTTGGCACAGGAATTTCCGCATGCGTCCTTTTATTCTGATGAATTGAAAATGGCGTTGAATCATAACGAATTTGATGCGATTGTGTTAAGTCCTGGTATTTCGGCATATTTACCTGAAATCAATGCGTTCCGCAAAAAAGGCGGTGAAGTTTTGGGTGATATTGAGATTTTGTCTTCGCTGATTAAGGGCAGACGCGATAAAATTATTGCCATTACAGGTAGCAACGGTAAATCAACCGTAACCGAACTCACGGGCTTTTTGTGCCGTGAATGTGGGCAGGATACGGTTGTGGCAGGCAATATTGGCTTGCCTGTGTTGCAGGCATACAAGGAGCGACAAGGCGAGTCGGCTGATGTGTGGGTGTTAGAATTGTCGAGTTTCCAACTTGAAACCACGCCAAACTTGGACGCTAACGCCGCCGCCTGCCTAAATATTTCCGAAGACCATTTAGACCGCTACAACGATTTGTTGCATTATGCCCACACCAAGGCGGCAATTTTTAACGGTATTCACACACAAGTTTTGAACGCCGATGATACGCTGTGCCGTGCAATGAAACGCCCTGACGCAATCTGTCAATGGTTCTCCTTGACTGATAAACAGGCGGATTTTTATTTTGACGGTGCAAAATTTTTCTATCAAAATCAAGAATTTTTTGATATAAATAACACTTCCTTGCAAGGCAAACACAATGCGGCAAATATTATGGCGGCTTTGGCGTTGTGCGAAAGTATTGGCTTAAAACGAGAAGATTTGCTTGCCGCCTTGCCCCGCTTTACAGGCTTGCCGCACCGCACAGAAAAAGTGGGCGAGAAAAACGGCGTGGTGTTTATTGATGATTCCAAAGGCACAAATGTGGGGGCAACCGCCGCCG
Source organism: Neisseriaceae bacterium (assembly GCA_017518845.1). Lineage (GTDB taxonomy): Bacteria > Pseudomonadota > Gammaproteobacteria > Burkholderiales > Neisseriaceae > RGIG9985. Next base: position 26 of record JAFWTP010000132.1, on the reverse strand, counting down.
CCATTATGGGCTTAAATCAGCCGATT
>JAFWTP010000131.1 GCA_017518845.1 Neisseriaceae bacterium | reverse complement strand
TGGCGCGGCGGACGGGGCTCGAACCCGCGACCCCAGGCGTGACAGGCCTGTACTCTAACCAACTGAGCTACCACCGCAAGGGTTGGTGGGTGATGACGGAGTCGAACCGCCGACATTCTGCTTGTAAGGCAGACGCTCTACCAACTGAGCTAATCACCCACTCGAAAGACAGGCATTAAACCATAAATTTGTTCGCTTGGCAAGTATATTTTGCAGATTTTTTTTCATCTTCCTGATATACTTGCTCATTTTTATGAAAATGCGAACACAATGAACAAGCCAACACAACACCGAGCCGTTTATGCAGGCAGTTTTGACCCGCCAACCAATGGGCATTTGTGGATGATTCGCACCGCCCACGACCTGTTTGATGAATTGGTTGTGGCAGTGGGCGAAAACCCTGAAAAGCATTGCACTTATTCGTTTGACGAACGCGTGGCAATGCTCCAAGCGGCGTGTCGCGACCTGCCGCACATTAGAATTTGTGCGATGAAAAACCGTTTTTTAGTGGAATACGCTGCGTCCATTCAGGCAGCCTATATTGTGCGGGGCATTCGTTCGGTGTCGGATTACGAGTTTGAACGCTCTATGCGGCACATTAACGGCGATATGCAACCTGAAATCACCACTGTTTTTCTGATGCCGCCACGCGAATTTGCCGAAGTGTCTTCCACAATGATTAAAGGCTTGATTGGCCCAGAAAACTGGCAGGAAGTGTTAGTTCGCTATGTGCCACAGCCTGTGTATGAAAAAATTGTGCAGGACTTTGATTCAGTGAGCAATGAGCAATGAGTAGTGAGCAGTTATTTAGTCAATCCTTACGGCTTGACGGATAATATTAAGATAACGCTTCGATTTTGCCTTTCAGGCTGCCTGAAAGGCAAAATCGAAGCGTTATCTAATAATAAATTGTTTTGCCGCAAGGCAAAACAAAACAACTACTCACTGCTCACTGCTCACTGCTCACTGTTTTCAGGCTGCCTGAAAACGCTATTATTCACACAATCTTTGATATAAAATATCTCAAAATATCATTTTTGGTTTATTTTCTATCTTTTTTATCCACAAAACACCGTTTTCATTGACGATAAAGCATACGAAGTGGCGTAAATAGCGTAAAATAGCCCATTCTTATGGAGATTTTCCGATGTCTGTGCAAAAAGTTTTAGAAATTCTTGAAAATCAAGAGATTAAGTTTGTTGATTTGCGTTTTACCGATACCAAAGGCAAGCAACATCATGTAACCATTCCTGCTCGTATTGTCATCGAAGACGGTGAAGAGTGGTTTGAGAATGGGCAAGCGTTTGACGGTTCGTCTTTTGCGGGCTGGAAAGGCATTCAAGCGTCTGATATGGTGCTGATTGCTGACCCCAAAACCGCTTTTATCGACCCATTTTTTGATGAGACGACTTTGGTTTTAACCTGCGATGTGATTGACCCTGCACACGGTCAGGGCTATGACCGCGACCCGCGTTCGATTGCACGCCGTGCGGAAAATTATTTGAAATCATCAGGTTTGGGCGACACCGCTTTTTTTGGCCCTGAACCTGAATTTTTCGTGTTTGACGGCATTGAGTTTGAAACCAAAATGTCAGGTTGCCGTTTTCAAATTCATTCGGAAGAAGCGGCGTGGTCATCGGGTAAATCGTATGATGAACAAAACACAGGTCATCGCAATGCGGTTAAAGGCGGTTATTTTCCAGTGCCGCCAGTCGATGCCACGCAAGATATGCGTTCGCAAATGGTTCTTTTATTAGAAGA
>JAFWTP010000130.1 GCA_017518845.1 Neisseriaceae bacterium | reverse complement strand
GGTTTTTAGAAAATTTATTCAAATGTGTGCCGTATATAGCGGACAACTAATTTCTATGGAAAATATTGCCAAAGAAATTGGTATTTCAGCGGTTACGGTTAAATCGTGGCTGTCGATTTTAGAATCATCTTTTATTATTCATTTTTTACCGCCATTTTATCATAATTTAGGCAAACAAATGGTGAAAACACCTAAACTTTATTTTGTTGATTCTGGTTTATTGTGCTATTTATTAAAAATAAAGAGTGTCGAAGAATTACTATTAAGTCATTATAAAGGTGCGGTTATTGAAACATTTGCGGTGTCGGAATTATTAAAACAACGCTTTAATCAGGGTAAAAAATCGGAACTTTATTTTTATCGTGATAAATATGGTTTTGAAATTGACGCTATTGCAGATTGGCAACAGTCTTTTGCAATTGAAATTAAAAGTCATAATGCACCTGAACATAAATTATCGGCAAATATGCGTAAATATGCACAACTTAATCCAAACACAAAAACGGCGGTTTTTTATTTGGGAGAAAATACGATGAATATCAATCAAACCTTGTATCTTGCATGGCAAGAGTGGGGCAATTTTGATGAAATGAAATAACTTTTCAGGCTGCCTGAAAAATATAAATTCACCCAAAACACGAAAAACACGACAAGGCTGGACAGTAAAACCTGCCAGCCTGCGTGTTGTTTTAGCGTTTATTTCAACTCGGCTTTCGCACCAGCGTCCGTTAATTGTTTCACAATATCTTCGGCTTCGGCTTTGGCAATGCCTTCTTTAATGGTTTTCGGCGCGCCATCAACCAAGTCTTTGGCTTCTTTCAAGCCTAAACCAGTTACGGCACGAACCACTTTAATTACGCCCACTTTTTGGTCACCTGCGGAAGTCAGAACCACATCAAATTCGGTTTTTTCTTCGGCAGGGGCAGCACCGCCAGCAGCAGCACCGCCAGCAGCCACTGCCAAAGCGGCAGCAGATACGCCAAATTTTTCTTCAAATGCTTTAACCAAGTCGTTCAATTCCATAACGGTTAAATTGCCGACTGCTTCCAAAATGTCTTCTTGAGAGATTGCCATTATTGATTACTCCAAAAAATAAAAAATTAGTTAAAAACGGTGTTATGCGGCTTCGGCTTGTTTCTTCTCTGCCAACGCTGCCAAGCAACGAGCAAAGCCAGAAACAGGGGCTTGCATAATACCCAACAGTTTTGCCAACAGTTCATCACGAGATGGAATAGACGCTAATTCTGCAACTTGGGCAGCGTCTAACAAATCGCCATTGTAAGAACCTGCTTTGATAACAATTTTGTCATCAGTTTTGGCAAACTGGTGCAACACTTTTGCCGCTGCAACAGGGTCTTCGGATACGGCATACACCAACGGACCAACCATTTTGTCCGCCAAAGCCGCAAACGAAGTACCTTCAACGGCACGACGCGCGAGTGTATTTTTCAACACATGAAGATAGACGGAATCTTTACGAGCATTCGCACGCAATTTCGTCATACTTTCCACGCTGATACCACGATACTCGGCAATCACCATTGTTTGAGCATTCGCAATACTATTGCTAATCTCGGCAACGGCGGCTTTTTTCGCTTCAACATTGAGACTCAAGATTCATCTTCTGTGCTAACGATTAAGACGCAAAACTTATTACAAGTTTTGTTCAGCACGGCAATCTATAAAATATCTTTGGTAAGAAACTTCATCGGGATTACCGTCTGCGTAGGATTGAATTTTTAAAGCGAACTTCCTACGGTCTTTG
>JAFWTP010000129.1 GCA_017518845.1 Neisseriaceae bacterium | reverse complement strand
TAGAAAAGGCTGCCTGAAACCAAAATCGTCATTGCGAGCCGTGCGTTTGCACGGCGTGGCAATCTTTTGAATATTTTGGCATAGCCAAAATATTCGGGTGGCGTAAATCAATACAACGGCAATGCAAAAACCATTTCAGGCAGCCTGAAAGATTGCTTTATCACCATTGCCTGTTATACAAACCTGCGATTTGTTGTTTTATCCAGCGTATTGATTATTCATACCCCCAGAAGTATAATTAACAGAGTAAATGAACAGGTTGTCAAAATGGCAAGCAGTAGGGATATTATTAAAATAATACAAGCCGATGGTTGGTTTGAAATTAAATCAAATTCAGGCAGCCACAGGCAGTTTAAGCACCCCATTAAAAAAGGGCGTGTTACCGTGCCGCACCCCAAAAAGGATATTCCCAAGCCAACTTTTGACAGCATTATGAAACAAGCACAGTTAGGAGATTAAAATGTTGTATCCGATTGCCGTTTTTAAAGGTGATGAAAAAACCGCTCACGCCATTATTTTTCCTGATATAGAAAATGGAGCGACTTGTTGCGATGAATTATCCGATATGCTCACAATGGCAAATGAATTTATAGACTTACATTTTAGCGGATTAGCCGAAGACGGTGAAAAAATTCCCTTGCCGAAAAATTTTGATGAACACTTAAATAACCCTAAATATCAAGGTTGTATGTGGGCTTGGGTGAATGTTGATTTGTCTAAATACGATATTAAAACCCATAAAATCAATGTTACTTTACCGCAATTTTTAATCACCAAAATTGATGAAAAAGTGGCTGCACACAAAGCGTTATACAAAAGCCGCAGCAATTATTTAACGCAATTAGCAATCAATGATTTAAGGTGAAACTTGGTTGGACACAATCAAAAACAATTAACAGTTATAGGGTGGGCTTTCCAGCCCACCGAGAACGCACAAAACAATTTGTAGGGTGGGCTTCCCAGCCCACCGCAACGCCGAAAGGCGTTGATTGATATAATTTCAGGCAGCCTGAAAGGTTTTTTATAATTGATTGATTTTTTGGTGGCGTAACGCCCCACCCTACGGCAGAATATTTATTTCAGGCAGCCTGAAAGCATACAAGGACAAGGACAATGGCACACCCATTTATTCAACAATTATTAAACGGTCAGACGGTGGAATATAAACCGTTGGGAGAAATTGCGGAATTTTATGGCGGATTAACAGGTAAATCAAAAACAGATTTTGAGCAAGGCAACGCCAAATATATTTCATACAAAAACATTTTTGACAATATTGAAATTGATTTTACAAATTTAGAAACCGTAAAAATTGCAGACAATGAAAAACAGCACGAAGTTAAATATGGAGATATTTTATTTACAGGTTCATCAGAAACAGCAGAAGAAGCAGGAATGTCATCAGCAGTTACAACCAAATTTGATGAGAAAATATATTTAAACAGTTTTTCATTTGGTTTGCGATTTCACGATGATATAAAAATTATTCCACAATTTGCAAAATATTTATTTCGTTGCGACAGCATTCGTTCGGAAATCATAAAAACGGCTAATGGGGTTACTCGTTTCAACATTTCCAAAGCGAGATTTAAAAATATAACAATCCCCCTACCGCCCTTACCCGTTCAAGAGCGGATTGTTGAGATATTGGACAAATTTACAGAATTAGAGAAAGAATTAGAGAAAGAATTAGAGAAAGAATTAGAGAAACGCAAAAAACAATATCAATACTATCGCGATAAACTCTTGTCCGAAGAAGAATTGGAAAAATCAGGGTTTGAGTGGAAATGTTTGGGGGAGGTGGGCGAGTTAATTCGTGGTAAAAGGATAACAAAAAAAGATTTAGTAGAAAATGGAAAATATCCTGTATATCAAAATAGTTTAACCCCTATGGGATACTATGATAAATGTAATTTCAGTAAAAATAAAACTTATATTATTAGTGGCGGTGCGGCTGGTGAAATAGGATTTTGCACAGAAGATTTTTGGGCGGCTGATGATTGTTTGATTTTTAATAAATTAGACGCATTAGAAAAATATGTCTATTATTTTTTATTGACAAAACAAAGTTATATTTATAGACAAGTTAAAAAGGCAAGTGTTCCAAGATTATCAAAAGATGCAATCTTAAAAATCAAAATCCCCATTCCGTCCCTATCCAAACAAGGCGAAATTGTTGAAATATTGGATCAATTTGATACCCTAACGCAATCCATTAGTGCAGGCTTGCCAAGAGAAATAGAATTACGACAAAAACAATACGAATATTATCGCAATTTATTGCTTACATTTGATTAGCCGTAGGGTGGGCAACTTGTTGCCCACGCGTTGTAATCCATTTTCAGGCTGCCTGAAAGATTGTTTTTAATTATTCGTTTTTATTTTGCCCTATCGGGCAAATGGTGGGCAAGAATGCCCACCCTATAAGCACCTACGATG
>JAFWTP010000128.1 GCA_017518845.1 Neisseriaceae bacterium | reverse complement strand
ATTACGAAAAATCCGCCGCACCGTGCCATCTTTGCCTGCGGTGTCCATACCTTGCAAAATCACAACCATACCGTGCCGACTGTCAGCTTGAAACACATCAAGCAAAGAACCCAATTCGGGCGAATGATTGTCTATCCACGCTTCTCGCTCGTCCCGTGTTTCGGGAATACCTTTTTTAATCAGCGTATCAGCGGCACGAATGTCAAACGAAGCGTCTGTTAAATAACGGCGAATTTCTTTAACTTTCATCAACTTATCCTTTCGTAGCGTAGTTTTCAGGCAGCCTAAATGGTTTAACTATATCAGGATTTTTTAAAAATAAAAATGTTTTGTATCAAAGGAATTCAATAATGAGCAATGATTATGTCCAACCTTGCGGTTTGACGATTATATTGAGATAACACTTCGATTATCCTTTCAGGCAGCCTGAAACTTTTGCAAAACCTATTTTAAGCATAAAACAAAGGCAATCGTTATAGGGTGGTCGTGTCAGCCCACCGCAACGCCAACGGCGTTGTCGTAGGGTGGGTTTCCAACCCACCATTTGCCCGATAGGGCAAAATCAACCTTTCATCATTCCGCCAATCAACGCACAGCAATGTTGCGGTGGGTTGGAAACCCACCCTACAACCACTCTTTCAGGCTGCCTGAAAATAAAAAACCGCTCCATTTAAGGGCGATTTTTTTATTTGATTATTTTTCAGGCAGCCTAAAACAAATATTTCAACCTGCGTAGGGTGGGCAATTTATTGCCCACGCGGTTTTGGTAGATTTTCAGGCAGCCTGAAAATCAATTCAATCATCACATTGTTATAAACAATCGTAGTGGCAATGATTTATAAAAATGTAATTCTTTATAAAATACAATCAAAACAATTTGTTAGGCTACCTGAAAATTCATTAAAACGCGTGGGGCTTCAAAGTTGCCCACCCTACGCTTGCTGTTTTCTTTGTATTCATCACCCATTTTTATTACTCCTATAAGTTAAGGGTTAATATTGATAACATTCACAAATTATTGTGAATACGAAAAAAAATTTAATAAAAATAATATCTAATTGATAAACAATTAAATTTTAAAATCTTCTTTTCCAAAATTATCCAAATTTTCACAAACTTTTTGTTTTTCCAATTTACAGGCTTGTGTATAATATTCTTTGGCTTTGGTTAAATTCTTTTCTACACCTTGTCCTTGTTCATACATTTCTGCAACTGCATATAATGAACTTGCGTGTCCTTGATTAGCCGCCTTTTCAAACCATTGAAAGGCAAGGGTATAATCTTTTTCCACTCCCCAACCATTGTTGTAAGATATGCCTAACCCATGTTCGGCAAAAGCAAAACCTTGATTAGCAGATTTTTTGAACCATTCATTTGCTTGAATATAATCTTGCTGAACACCTTTTCCTTTGGCATACATATAACCTAAATGATATTGTGCTTCTTTTTCATTTTGTTCTGCCGCTTTTTGGTACCATTTAACCGCTTGGGTGTCATCTTGTTTAACTCCCCAAGCACCTGCATACATATCACCTAATGCAGATTGACCATATTTATTCCCTTGTTCTGCCGACTTTTGCAACCAATACAAAGCCTTTTGATAATCTTTTTCGCCTAACTTTTCATCTGTTTGTTGATAAAAAATTCCTAACTGTGCTTGCGATTGAGCATTACCATAATTTGCTGATATTTCAAGTAATTTTTTAAATGTTTCGTAATCTTTATTGTTATATGCTTTTTCTGCTAAATTCAAACAACGAGTTTGCCCAAACTCCTTACCGCACGCCCATTCGTTGATTTTTTGTTCCGAACAAGCGGTTGTGCTTAATGTGGCAATCAGTAATATGGTTAAGGTTAATTTTTTCATAATCAATTTTCTTTTCATTAAAAGGGTTAAACTTCTTTCAGGCTGCCTGAAACATTTTTCTGTAACAAAAATAACAAGCTGCCGTAGGGTGGGTCTTCGACCCACCGTAACGCCATAAGGCGTTGTTTTAATCAAACGCTTTCAGTCTGCCTGAAATATTTACAATCAAAACCTTGCGGTTTTGCGGTGGGTTGAAAACCCACCCTACGGCGGTGTTGCATTTCAGGCAGCCTGAAAAAAGGTGGGTTAAAAACCCACCCTACAAGTGATTTACGCAAACGGGTGTTGAATAATAATGGTTTGCACCCTGTCTGGGCCTGTGGAAACAATGCTCACTGGCACGCCGACTAATTCTTGTAGGCGTTGCAAGTAACGGCGAGCGTTTTCAGGCAGATCTTCGTATTTTTGTACGCCGAATGTATTAGCCTGCCAGCCTGGTAAGGTTTCGTAAATCGGCACGCACAAAGCCACTTCGTCTGAACCAAAGGGCAGAATTTCCACTGTTTTGTCGCCCAATTTATAGCCTGTACAGATTTTAATTTCAGGCAGCGTGTCTAATACATCTAATTTAGTAATGCACAAACCTGTAACGCCGTTAATTTGTAAGGAGCGGCGTAACGCAGGTGCGTCAAACCAGCCGCAGCGGCGTGGTCTGCCTGTAACCGAGCCAAATTCGTTGCCCCTTTCGGCTAATAATTTGCCTGTGTCGTCAAACAATTCGGTTGGGAATGGACCTGAACCCACGCGTGTGGTGTAGGCTTTGACAATGCCCAAAACATAGTCCAACATTTGCGGGGCAACCCCTGCCCCTGCACACGCCGCACCCGATACGCAGTTAGATGAAGTAACAAACGGATAAGTGCCGTAGTCAATGTCTAACAGCGTGCCTTGCGCACCTTCAAACAGAATTTTGCCGCCTGCTTGATGAATTTGATACAGCGTATTCGACACATCGCCGATTAGGGGTTTAATGCGGTCGGCATATTGCACCACTTCTTGATAAACTTGTTCAAAATCAACAGGTTGTTGATTATATAAATGTTGCAGTTGTGCGTTATATAACGCCACATTCGCTTGCAATTTTTCTTTTAAGACTGGCAAATTAAATAAGTCTATCATTCGCACAGCACGGCGGGCGACCTTGTCTTCATACGCAGGACCTATGCCACGACCAGTAGTACCGATTTTTTTATCGCCTTTTGCCGCTTCGCGTGCGTGGTCTAATGCTTTGTGATACGGCAGAATTAACGGACAAGTGGGGGCAATGGTTAAGCGTTCTTCCACATTGACACCCGCTTTTTGCAATTCTTCAATTTCTTCAAACAAGGCTTGTGGCGACACCACCACGCCTGAACCGATAAAGCAACGCACGCCGTCATGCAAAATGCCTGACGGAATCAAGCGTAAAATGGTTTTTTTGCCGCCCACAACCAGCGTATGTCCTGCATTATTGCCGCCTTGAAAACGCACAACCGCAGCCACGCTGTCGGTGAGCCAATCGACAATTTTACCTTTACCTTCATCGCCCCATTGCGTGCCAATGACAACCACATTTTTAGCCATAATTCGTTCCTATATTTCAATAACTTGCCATTGATTATTAACAAGCGAAAGCGTGCGATTGCAATTTAATTTTGCCGCACCTTCGTTTAAGTAATCAATGATGACCATTTCACCTTGTTCTCGCAACTGATTAACCATTTCGGCAATTTGGGGCAAATCTTCTGCCTTAACGCAAATTCCTGATTTTTCAATATGTTGCGGTAACAATTCTAAAAAGTTTTTCAAATCCAAACTAAACCCAACCGCAGGGCGTTCGCGACCAAAATAACGCCCCAAGCCGTCATAGCGACCGCCGCGTGCAATCGCTTCCGATTCATCATCACGATAAGCGGCAAACAATAAACCGCTGTGGTAGTTGTCTGCACGCAATTCAGATAAATCCAAATGTATGCGGTACTGCCCTGTAAATTGTTGATATATCGTCTCTAAATCGTTTAAGGCTGCCTGAATGTCGGTTTGATTGGGCAGCACTTTTGCCGCTTGTTGTAATACAGTTGGCACTTCGCCATACAGCGTTGGCAGTGCCACAAAAGCCGCTGTTAAGTTTTCAGGCAGCCTTTTTTGTGTGCAAAATTGCTGTACGGCTTCTTGTTCTTTACTGCTAATCATCTGCCGTAAGGCGTTTTTATCGTCTGAATGTAAATGTGCTAACGCACTTAAAATATTGAATATTTTAATATGAGCCAAAGACAACAGCGGATTTTCCACACCCAAAATCGCCAAACTTTTCAGCATTAAAGAAATGATTTCGCTATCCGCACCAATGCCGTCAAAACCATACATTTCTGCCCCAATTTGCAAAGGCTCTCGCGTGCTATACAGCGTATCGGGAAAGGCGTGCAGAACGCTCCCCGCATAACACAGGCGGTTAATGCCGTCATTGGCAGACAATAAATGTGCGTCAATACGCGAAATTTGCGGTGTAATATCGGCACGCAAACCCAACTGCCGCCCCGAAAAACGGTCGGCAATGCGAATGGTTTTCAGCGATAAATCTTGGTCGATATTGGTGAGCAACGATTGCGTATATTCCATCAATGGCGGTATCACCAACTGATAGCCATAGGAATGAAAAAGCGACAGCATTTTCGCTTTCACTTTTTCAAGCCGCACCGCCGCAGACGGTAAAATATCTGCAATATAATCAGGAAGTAACCAAGAGTGTGTCATTCTTCAAAAATCAAGCCTAACAGGCTTTTGCCATAGCAAAAAACAAAGGGTAGATTATACAATGGGCAATGGAAAGTTAGCAATGAGCAATGAGTAATTAGCAATAAATCAGTAAGCAGTGAGCAGTTATTTAGTTTTGCCTTACGGTAAAACGGATATATTTGAATAACGCTTCGATTTATTCTTTCAGGCTGCCTGAAAAATAATCGCAGCGTTATCAAAAAAATAAATTGTTTTGCCTGACAAGGCAAAACTAAATAACTACTCACTGCTCACTGCTCACTGTTTTCAGGCTGCCTGAAAAGCAAAATCGAAGCATTATCTAATAAAAAATTCGTCCTGCCGTAAGGCAGGACATAATCATTGCTCATTGCTCATTGCTAATTACTCATTACAACACCCCGCCCACAGTTAAGCCTGCGTCTATTCGCACGCAGGGCATGCCTACGCCTACTGGCACGCTTTGCCCGTCTTTACCGCATACGCCCACGCCTGTGTCTAATTCGCTGTTGTTGCCTATCATGGAAATGTGTTTTAAGGTTTCTGCACCGTTGCCTGTGAGCATCGCTCCTTTCACTGGGTATTGCAATTTGCCGTTTTCAATCAGCCAT
>JAFWTP010000127.1 GCA_017518845.1 Neisseriaceae bacterium | reverse complement strand
GCACGCCGTTAATCTCAATCGGTGCGGCAAAAGTAACTGGTGAATAATTGCGGTCTTTGTGATTATTTCTATTTTCAATACGAATACCACGCTTTAACACCGCTTTAATTGCTTTGTAAGCGATTTTTTCAGCGTCTGTTTCAATGTATTTCAGACTTTGAGATATTTCCTTTTCGCCTAATTCAACCTTGCCAAAATTAGGAACATCAACCACAAAACCGCCAGTATCTTTTAAGTGTTGCAACACTTCTTGACGCAAGGCAGTAATATTTTTAGCCGTGCCTGTAACACTTGCCACGCTTGGCATATTGTTTAATTTATCCGCATTTTCACGGATTTGCTCCTTGATAGTCGGCTGATTTTTCAAAGAATAGCGAATATCAGGATTTGAGCCGTCAAACGAGCCTTTGTTTTCAGTAGCAGATTTGATTTGATTGGGATAAAAAGCAACAATTTCATTCCCAATATCAAAAGCATTAGTACCACCACCTATTACACCGTCAAATCCGTTATTGATTAAAATTTCTCGAACAGCATAAGAGCCGAAATCCCAAATCTGATAATCACTTTTAATTTTTGCGTTAGGATATTTATTTTCAAGAATATAAACAGCACCTTGTATCCTATGTTTGTTGAAATTATTTTCTTTCACAGAATCAATATAATTTTTGCTTACATATTCGTTAGTAACATCTTTGCCATCTACCGTAACATACAGTAAGTATCTATCGCTACCGTCTGAATATTTACCAACAACTTCATATCCAATCGACACCCTATCGCTATCTTTCAATGTGTCTAATTCATTATTCAAGTCAGCAAGTGTATAACCTTTCGGAAAGCCCAATTCTTCAAGACTGAACAGATTAGAATACTTGCTGTTATCGAAGTCGTCTGCATTGAAAATTTTTCTAATGTTCAAGAAAAATTGGGTAATGTTTTTACCATATTGTTCTGCTATATATTTTTTATCAGCAAAATAAAAACCTGTACCATAAAAACCGCTATCGCCTGTATTCTCACCTGATTTTGTTATATCAAATTTAGTGAATACCTGTTCCGTTCCGTGATATACCACCAAAGGCTCACCAGTATCAGGATTAACCACTTTGGACGCATTTTCAGGGTCATTTTCCCAATCGCCAAACCACGCCTTAAATGACGGCGTGCGAACCTGCACCCATTGTTTATAAGTCAAAGCCGTTTTACCGTCCGCTTTGGCTTGGTTATAGGCTTTTTCACCGCCGTATTGTTTAGCGGTTGCGTCAAATTCTGATTGAGTAGCCCCTTGATTATTTTTCAACGAATAGAAAATCCGCTTATCTTCCTTGCTAAATGTGCCTTTGTTGCCCAACTCTTTGGCGTAGGCTTGGTTGTCAGGCGTTCCCCATACGGCGACAACTGTGCTTGTTTCATCTTTTTTCGCCAGTTTATTTCTACCGCCATTGTCGTAAATATTTTGGAAAACAACACTATCAAACTTGCCACGCTGTTGTAGATTACGCACAAAGAAGTTAGTTGTAAAAGTGCCGATAGCATTTTTTTCGCTATTGCGGTTAAATGCCGCATTAAAAAAGCCTTCTCCTATTGCGGGGTGCAATTCTTTGTCCGCAATTAACTCTACCCCTGTTTCATCACCTGTTTGTAAGAAAAAATGGTGAGCGTCATCAGGCGTTTTCAATGAAGTATCGCCGTACAAATCTACTTTCTCAACTTTTAAACTATCCCAATTTGCAGGTTTAGTATCAAATCCTGCCATTTTGAATAATCGCACCGCCTGATTGCCAGTATAACCGCCCAACAAATCGTTCCAATCTTTTTCAATGTATTGTTCAATATACGGCACAATAAACGGTTTTTGGGCGTTCAATGCAACCTGTTGCGTGTAACTATCATAATCAACCAACCGATATGTATAGGCAACTTCGGCATTGTCGGTATAATATTCTGCACTGTATCTATTTCCGCTTGCGTTTGTTTGGAGTTCTTTCGCATCGCTTACTTCCCTGTAAATATAAGATAGACCACGATAGAACACTTTCGGCGTACCGTCTTCATTTCTGAAAAACTTATGGGCTTTGGCAAACCATTTTTTGAAGTTAGCATTATCCGCAATACGGCGTAAGTCATCTTCGCTGTATTGTTTCAAATTCTGTAATCCTGCTATTTCTCTAAATAATCTCCTAAAAGTAGCGTAAATATCTTCGCTGTGTTCAATCTCATTGTTTAACAAAGATTTTTCTAATTTTTTTATCTGCTCTTGCACTTCTTGTAGTGTGTTTGCTTTTTCGATACGGTCAAAAATAACTTTATGGCTGTTTTTACGGAAATTACCGTAATCATCATCAAGGAATTCATCACGCAACATTGATAAATCGTGTCTGTCTTTAAGCCATTGCAATGCGTTAGCGTTCATTCGTTCAATCGCCTTATTATTGCTTGCCAAAGAAAACCGCTTGTTATTTGGAATGGTATTTGCTACACCGTTATTGAAATCCTGAATATTTTGGATTAAACTTTCAATATCGGCAGTGTGGAACATATCAGATTTCAGACCTTTTACAGCGTCTGCGTCTGTAAGGAAATGTACACTGCCGTTATTTTCTTCCAAATCTATATCTTCAATCGTATAAATGCGTCTATCACCTTTGTTGGCAAACTCTTTTACAGTGAGTTTAATCAAACGCATTTCACCATTGACATTTTAACGGAGCAAAATAGCGGTGTAATTGTTTAATGTTGGTATCATTATTTCTATCAGCAAAAGCCCAACCGTGAATAGCGTTCTCAAACAAACTATCCACATTCGCAACCGCTAAATAATGAGCCATATCAGACGCAGATTTACCAATCGCCTTACCGCTTAACATTTTTTCTAATGATTTTTTAGAAACAATGCCGATTGAATTATCTTTTCGGTTAATCAGTTTTTTACCAACAATATTTTCAACCGCCATTTTGCGAGCGTCTTCACGGTTATTTACCAAGCGTTTTGGTGTTGCTTTGGTAAAGGTTGAAAGGCTAAACCGTTTTTCACCTTTCAGGCTGCCTTTGGGGTCAAACTCATAACCCTGAACGCCGTCTAAACCACGCAATAAGGCGAACAGTTGTTTATCGCTTAATGCTTGGCTTTGAATACCAAAGATTTGCGACACAATCGCCTTAAATTCATTCCACAATCGCTGTATTGAATTGCGTTCGCTATATTTTTTCAGGTTTTCAGACACTTTCACGCCATTGCGTTGTTCAAAAGTAGCCCAGTCGCCAGTTTTGTATGCGGCGTAAAAATCCACAAGGCTTTCTTCCAAAGCGTCATACGAAGTAAAGTTTTGCAAATTATCATTTTTGCGGTATCTGCCATAGTATTTAGCGGCAACACGGCGATAGAATTTATGCCTATTTGCCAAAGCAACCATAGCCTTGCGGTATTCTTGGCGACCTTTTACACCAATACCACGATGAGCCAACTCGTGCCACGCCACAAAACCTGCCGTTTGCATATCATCAAACGCATTAGAAACAAGCGTAATGCGTCCTGTCTCTTCGCTTTGAAACCCTTCAATTTGAGCAATATCATCAGCACGCCACGATTGAAAATCCCTGTTATTCTTTTGTAATTCGCTTGCAGTAGTAATATCAATATGCTGGATATTCTCTTCACCCACAACCGCCTTGACAGCGTCAATCACAGCGTTTTTATGCTCCACGCTTGCCTTGCTTTCACGAATAGCGTCTGCCTTGCTATACAACTGTTGCGATAAGCGTTGTTGTATTTGTGCTTGACTTAAATCGTCATTCGTTTTAATATTCTTCTTAACAAGGTTTGCAGTTGAAAAAGCGTCTGACGGCAATCGAAGCCTGAAATTTTTCACAAACTGCAAGCCTTTTGTTTTATGCCAAAAACGCAGATTATTCATCAAACCTTTTTCGATTTGCTCACGACTTCTACCGTAAATACTTCTAATTGTCGTAACTTCTACGCCGTCATTTGTTTTGTGCATTGCTAAAATAGCCACAATGGGTTTTTGCTTACCTGTTTTACTATCTGTTTCGGTAAGTTCAGTCAGCACCACAAAAGCATTAGGATTAGTCGAAGTGCGAGAAGATTGCATAATCGCAATCGGATTATTCAACTGTTCAGGGATTTGTTTCAGCGTTTCAGGCGTTAAATTGTGAATATGTGAATGATTATGTTCTTGCAAACCTAAAAACTCACCCATTGCTTTTTGAATGGTATCTCTGCGAATATTCACTCGGCTATCAGGTAAGCCAATCAATTTGAACACATCAGGCATTGTGCCAAGTGTAATATGTTGTCTGCCTGCTACACCGCCATTAGCAATATCATCAACTGCCCGTGCAAAATCGCTATCGGCTTTTTCGGATAGAGAATAGTGTTTCAGGCTGCCTGAAACTTCGGCTTGTTTATCACCTTTTGCATTTTTTGATTGACTAACAGTTTTGTTGCTTACAGATGATTGATTATCCTTTTGATAATAATTTTTAAGCCATTCACCGTATGAAGTTTTTTGATTTGTTTCTTTAAGCCACAAGCCGAACTCGCTTATTGTTGGGTTTTGTGAAACAAACTCTTTTACTATTTGATTGTGCAGTTCAGGTTTGTATTTGTCAGGTTGTTTCTTCTCAAATTCTTGTAATTGCCGTTTGCCTGCATTAAACAGTTTATCAATATGACTTTCAATTTCGTCAATCGAAATACCTTGATTTTCAATCGATTTTTTATAATGATATGACGCTCCGAGTGCCAAAGTTCCAAAATCACTTGGCAGTGAAGACACATCGTTTGTTCTTTCGATAACAACAAGATTTGGGTTATATTTGTTAATATATATTTTCTCAAAATCGTTAAATGGCGACCATTTGAAATATTGCGGTTTGGTTGTAATTACGCCGTATTTTGTTTCCACTGTTGGAGCAATGGCTTCAACAATTTCGCTTTTTTGTTTAAGCAAATCTTGATATTGCTTGTTGATTTTTTCTATAACTTCGTCAGATAGATTTTTTCTTTCTTCATCTGAAAGATTGTGTTTATACTCTTTCAGTTTGCTTATTTCTTTATCGACTTTTACTAACTGTTTTTGCAGTTTGCCTGAAACTTTATCCGATGTCTCCGACATTGTTGTCGGAGACATAATCGCTCTTTGTGGCGTGCCATTCGATTTATCCGCAATTTTGGCTTTTGACCCTTTTACAACGGCGTTTTTTGTCTCATTTTGAGTGTTTTTTGCCGTTTGAGTGGGCTGTTTAGCCTTTTTAGCGGCGTTTTTGTATTTTTCCATTAACCGTTTTTGCGTTTGAGTTGGATTTTTGATTAAATCATTTCGCAAAAGAATATACTTACCACTCTCATAATCTTTATGCGGTGTGTGCGTTTGTAATACGCCTAATTCTTCTGCTTTTCTCAACGCTTCTCTTTGTGTGTTAGTGTGAATGTAGTATGCTTCTTTGCTTTGAGTTTGTGTTTGAGAAGTTGTAGGGACAGACGAAGACGCAACCGCTTGGGAAGTGGGTTTAGTAGCAGGAGTAGCGGTTATCGTCTTCGCCTGATTAACTTGTTTATTAGTAGCCTTTTCTTGCTTATTAGCAGTATTTACTTGTTTTTCAATGGCTTGTTTAGCAGTTTTATTATTGCTTATTGCTAATTGCTCATTGCTAATTTTCGCTGTGGCTGCCTGAATATTTTTCACAGCGTCTGAAACAAGCGTATCTTCTTTTACTGCTTGTGATTTTTTGCTTTCCCAGTAAGTATTTTTCACCAAATGCCATTTACCGCTAATCACTTCTTTTTTCGGCGTGTGAGTTTTATCCCAACCCCAAATAGTGGCAATTTGTAGGGCTTTTTCTTTACTGTCTTCGCCTATTGCAATGACATTCTTTTTCGCTTGTTTATTCGCTTTTTGCGACAATTCAGGACTATTCGCAACTTTTTGCCGTGCTATTTCAATCTTATTTGCAAGTGTATTAAATTGCCGTAAATTCGCTCTTAACTTCGGCGATTTTTTAGACGCACTAACCCCTTTAACGCCCAATTTCGGCTGTTCTGATAGCGTTTCGTTTTGGCTAATACCTTGACCTATCCCAAAACTTTTAACGCCGTCTAATGTGGTTTTAGGCGGATTGCTGACGGTAATATTACCGCCTGTTGCACCTGTTGAACCGCCTTTTCTGCCAGTCGCACCTTTAACCACACGAGAAGATGAGCGAGAAGAAATCACGCTGTTATCCGTTGGCGTATTTATCAAATCATCGCCTAATTGCGATTGTGGCAACAAACCGCCTGAAACGCTTTCAGATTGATTTTTATTTTGTTGGGTATAAGCACTTAACCCTAATCGAGAAATCGTATCCTGTGCGTTCTGTGTCGAACTACGCACCATTTCATCATTATTCAGGCTGCCTGAAAAACTTGCCCCACTATCAACCGCCAATGCCGCTGTGCTTTCCAACGCACCACCGCCTTGATAATCACGCCGTAAGCCTAACCGATTAGACGGCGTTAAATCCTGACGCATAGCAGATAAATCAACCGCTTGCTGTCCGCCTTGACCTAAATCAAATCCTTGCGGTGCTTGGCGGCTAATGTGTTGATTTATTCGTGCGTCTTCGCTATCTAAATCCGTTGAACCGCTATAAATCCGTTCTGCCGCCGCTTGTCGCTGTTGCTCAATGCTATCAGCGTATTTTTTCATCTCACGCTGTGTAACTTTTGGGGCAGCCTGAAAACCAAAACCTAATTCAGGCGTTTTTTGATAATGCACACCTGCACCACTACCGCCCATTAAACCGCCAGCAATCGCACCACTAATCGCATTTTCCGCCATACCGTCAGTAATCGGTTTGCCAGTTGCCCAGTTTTGCAAGGCAGTTTCCGCCATACCTTGTGGCAATTCTTCTAACAGACCTTCTTGTATCGCACCTTTGGCAACCGCACCCAAGCGACCTAATTTTCCGCCTGTGCCTTTGGCTGTGTTTTTCGCCCCTGCAACCAACATTTCATCAATATCAGCCACACCCAAAGCACGACCCAAACGATTACCGCCTAACGCAATCGCACCAGTCGTTACGCCTGATAAACCTGATTTTAAGGCAGCCTTTTTATCGAACTCATCGCCTAATTCGGTTTTGGTATCAGCCACATTATGACCGCCAGCAATTAGACCTTCCGTAATGGCGGCTTTGGCTGCATTTTCACCGCCGATAACGCCTAATGCTTTCGCACCTGCCTTTGTGCCTTGTAAGGCTTTTAAGCCAAAGTTCGCACCTTTCAATAATCGACCACCGCCCACCATTTCTGTGGCAGAAACAACCGTATCATCAAGCGTTGCCAAAGGATTACTGATAACATTTCCTGCAATATTGCCCCAGTGTCCTAATCTTGCCCCAAAACCTTTTTCATCATCGCTTAACGCATTCCAGCGTTGCTGTTCTAATGCGTTTTGTTCCGCACGGCGGTTAATGCTGTCTCGCATTCCTTGACTTTGCCAATGATTAGTAATCGCATTTTGAATAGAATTACCAAAGCCTTTGGTGTCTTGTGTGGTCTTACCAAAGCCAGCATTACGAGCATAATCCGCCACAAAACTATCGGAGTTATCCACCCAATTATCAACGGCATTCATCGCTTTTTGGCGAGCATTTTTTTGAGCATTCACCAACTGTTGATAATTATCTGTTCCTGCAATTTTGTCGTATGCTTTTAATCCTAATCCCACAGGATTAACCGCCATACCGCCGTCTGTAACCGTATCGACAAAATCAATCACACCTTTGGCAGCCTGACCAACACCAACAACGCCTTTCATAATGCCGCCAGACACATTGCGACCAGTATTCACAATACCTAATCCCAAGTCTTTGGCTTTGCGTCCAAAACTTTGGCTATCTTGTTTAACATTCACATTGTGCCAGTCTAATTCCCACGGATTAACCACTGATTGTTGTGTATCTTCTTTTGCCATAATAAACACCTATAAAAATTTCAGGCAGCCTGAAAAAAATCAAAACGCACGCAACAAATAACCGATTGCGTAGATAAACAAAACCAACCAAAACGCCCATAATAAGGACTTGTAAAACAAAGAATTTTCAATATATTTCAACATTTTGATTGTTCGTCTAAATTAAACTTCTTCCCAATTTTTTTCATCATACGGATTACCGCCCAAATAACGCCGTCCATTCACCACTTGCCCACGCTTTAACTGCACATTGCCGTTAGCGTCTGCCAATTCCGCCGCATTGCCCACAGTTCTATTTGCAGGATTTAAGCCCAAACCGCCGCTGCCTTGTGGGTCTCGTGTTTCGACTGTAATCGGGTTATAAAAAATTTCTCGCTCACCAATCGGCGTGCCGTTTTCGTCCATAATCGGCACTTTGGTTTTTTGGAATGTGCCTTTATCTTCTTTGGCAACCAAGCCTAACCGTTTCATCTTGTTGTAGGCTTTTTCCTGCTCTTCGGGCGTTTGGGCGTTGTAATATTCATTTTGTGCGTCTTCGGCTTGTTGCAATTTATTTAAGCCTAACCGTGCTTGTTCGTTTTGCATTTCCAAGCCTTGTTTTTTCAAGCCAAATAGCGTGTCATTTTGTGCTTTTTCCGCCGCATAGCGTTCATCGGCTTTCGCTTGCAATGCGTCTTGTCGTGCCTGTGCGTTCAAAGCGTCTTGCCGTTGTAAGCCAAAGCGTGCCATATCCAACGCTTGTTTTTCTCGTGCTTGTTGTGCTTCCATTGCTGCCTTTTGCAAACCTGCATTGATATTCGCTTGCGTTTTAGCGATTTCTGCTTGGCGTTTTTGTGGTTCTTCCATTAACGATTGAGCCATACGCATTTGATTGGCGGTAATACCCCTTGCACCAGCAATCGGCGTTAAAGCCTGTTTAATTAACTTTTGACGCTGTTCTATTTCTGCCTGACTTGGACGAGCGTTGATATTCACCAACCCTAATTGTGGTTGTTGTGCAATCGGTGTATCAGGAGCAAAAGAAATACCTTGACTATCACGCCGCTTTAATTCATTGCCTATATCATCGGCAGGATTAGGCGTAAAACCACGCTGATACACAATACCTTGTTGCAATGCGTTAATCGGTGCAGATTGAGCCGCTTTCGTCAAACCTAATTTAGGCTGTTCAGACGGCGTATTTTCAAGAGTATTAGGCGTTAAACCATAACCTTTACCGTCATACGCATTATCGGCAACAGGCGTAATGGTATTGAGTGCTTTTCTATCAATACCCAAAACAGGATCACCGTTAGCGTCAAACTTACCATTCACAAGTTGCTGTTTGTATTCCACAGGAATATTCAACCGACCCACTTCACGCCCTGCATTCACTCTTTCCTGTGCTTTGCGTTTTGCTTCTTCTTCCTGTTTTTTCATATCGCTATAAGACATTGCACCGTAAGCCATAATCAATACTCCAAAATAAATTTATAAATGCCAAAATACCGCAACTTTTAAAAACAAAAAAACCTTAAACAAGTTTTGTTCAAGGTTTCTTTTAGGCTGCCTGAATATCAAAAATCTAATTCACCGTTTTGATTAGTTGTTTTTTTATTGAGTTGTTTTTCAACGGTGCGTAAGCGAGTATTAAATTGATTACCGATAAAATCCAACTGCGAAGAAATACCAATCAGCGTGTATAAAAAAGCGTCTGCCATAAACAACTGCCCCAAACTGCGTGCTTCTTTGGGGGTTATATTGTTAATCACTTTATCGCCAAAGTCTAAAACGCTCGTGCCGTCCGTGTTAATCGTGCGACTAATAATGCGTGGCGGCGGATATTTATTAGCCAAATCAAATAAACCACGATTAAGGCGAACAACCATACAATCTTCATCAATCAACACCTTAATACGGTCATCAATAATATGAAAAGGCAAGCCTGTGAGTTCTCGAATACTCTCCCTTGTTGCGGGTTTATCTTCTTCTAACAGCGTGCAGATTGCGTCATACACTAATTGTTTCGTATCTTTATTGTGTTGCGTCATTCTTAACCTTTCACAGTGATAATACCTTTTTCGATTAGGCGTTTGTGCGTGCGAACCATTGAACGCCGCATATAAAACTCTCGCTCGCAGTTTGAAAGTCCGCCATTCGTGCGATTGTCTATGACATCGTGGCAATCTGAACAGCCGTAACCTGCACACATATCATCTGACTTTTTCGCCATACCGTGTTCTTCACTTGGAAAATGACACAATACAACGGTTTCAGGGTTATAGTTACATACACCTGCGATATTTAGCGTGCATTGCTCGCCTTTGGCTGATTGTCGAATAGCGGACATTATCTTTTTCTCCGATGAATGAAGTTATATAAATTAAAGTTATCCCAAAGTAAATCGTAATCCGAAAAAATCTTTCCGTGAATATATGAGATAACTGCAATAGAAAATCCCATTATCAAAAAAAGAATTAAGATTAAAGCCATTTTTTAGCCTTTTATAACTATTGCTATAAGCAAAAGAAATACAATAATCATCAATATTTCTTCAAAATCCAGTTTATTGTTTGTCATTTTCTACACCACACAAAACAGGTTATTGATTGGTTGTTGATATAATGGCTTATTATTATCCATAATCGCCTGAAAATCTGCGTCCTTTGCAATATAGCAACTCATCAGGCAATAACCATAGTCGTCATACATTCTAACGGCTTCATCTGTATTGGTTGAATAGGTTGCAAAGAAAGTATTGTGGCTGTTAAATTCGTGTTTGAATAGATACAATGAACTTTCAGCATAATACCAATAGAATTTGCCGTTAATATCATACTTGGGTTGGTATTGCGTGGGTCGCCAAATAACGCTGTTTTGGATTTTTGCAACCAAATTCAGAAACTTTTTAGGTTTTTGGGATACAACTGTTTTATGTATTTTGCGGTTAAAAGCGTTGCCGTATTTCACCGCTCGTTCTTTGCGTTCGGCGATGAATGAAATCTCTTTATTTGAACACGAAAAGCATAAACCTTTAATGCTATATTGTTGCGTCATTTCTTTTTTACAAAAAACACATTTATTCATTTCAATACTCCTTTTTCAGGCTGCCTTGAAACATTAAAATCTATTCTAATTTCCATATCATTTACTTTTATAAAAGTTTTATAATAATAGAAATTAAGAATAATTAAATCCTTTTTATCCGTATTTTCTTTTAATTCTTCAATATTATTAAGTGTTAAGTTGCACGGTTTTGATTTAATTAACTCTTTCAATACTTCATCTATTCTATACTTTGTTACGAGTTTTAATAGAAAATAAAAAGTATCTTCTATATTCTCGTTTGCTTTCCAAATTGAAACAGCGATTTTATCTACTGCTTCACATTGAAAAATAATAACAGTATC
>JAFWTP010000126.1 GCA_017518845.1 Neisseriaceae bacterium | reverse complement strand
CCTGAAACCCGTGCAGCATTGGAATTGATGGTGAAAGTCGCCAAAGATTTAAGGAAAAAATATGCGTAAAAAATAGAGAAAAACAGGGAAACTATAAATTCAGGCAGCCTGAAAAGGCTGCTTTTTTTGTTTTTAATGTTCAGGCTGAAACCTTTGCAAAACCTATTTATCTACATAATAAATGCAAATTTTATAGGGTGGGCATTCTTGCCCACCAATCGCCCGATAGGACGGAATTTTCTTAAATATCAATAAATAATTAACGCCGCAGGCAGAGTTGGTGGGCTGGAAAGCCCACCCTATAACGGACGCTTTTTTTGTTTCAGATTGGGTTTTGCAAAGGTTTCAGGCTGCCTGAAAAAAACACAAAAAACCCCCGAAAAATCGGGGGTTTTGCGATTCACAACAATTACCAATGGAAGCCCACGCTGGCACCGCCGCCAAAGCGTCCGCGAGAGTCGCCGTTGCCAAAGGCGTTAAAGCCCCATTTACCATCGCTACTCATGGTGGAATAGCCCATTGCATAGCCCGCTTCGCCTGCGAAAGTTGCTCCCGAAATAGAGAACGAATTGCCACCAGGTCGAGCGGCGTTTTGCAGATTACCTGCTGCCATTGCCGCCGCTGTGCCTGCATTAGCGCGTTTTTCCACACGGTCAATGCGGTTGTTTAAGCGGGCTTCGGACATAGCCATAGAATGTTGCAGTTGTGCCACATTCACTGCGTCTGTTGGTCTTGCACCCGCACTCACATTGTGAATCACCACAGGTGCATTGGGATTTGCCCCCACCACAGTAACATCGTTGCTGGCTACACCGCCGTTGGCTACGCCGTTTTCATCGGCATACTGCACCACACCTGCACCGCCACTGCTGACTTGTTCAATTTGCTCGGCAACGCGATACAGTTGCGAGCCATTCACCGCGTCTGTGCTGTCGGCAGATAATTTGCCCGCAGCCACATTTTGAATGCGGCGTTCGCCCCCAACAGAACCCACACTCACCACGCCCGCAGGTGTGCCGCCCGCAAATTGCAGACTGCCTGCGGCAATACCGCCTATATCGCTATCATTGGTGTCGTATGCGTCTAAACCTGCGGTGCTGTTACCTGCGGCGGTATAAGCCGCATTATTGCCCAAGAACACCGAATTTGCCGCCGTAGCATTGATATTGCTACCCAATGCGTAGGTATTATCGGTGCTAATGGTGTTGTTATTGCCGATTGAATACGCATTATCACCCGTAACCACAGTCGGGTCGCCAATCGCACCGCTGTTATTGCCACTGACCGTCAAGCCCGTACCAACGCCAATCGCCTGATTGCCTGTAATATTGTTGCCTGCCCCCAAGGATACGCCCTGATTGTTATTAGACGACAACACCACACCGTTATTGCCACCCACAGACACCGTTTCCACCTTGATATTGTCATCAAGTGTGATTTGCATTTCGCCTGTTTGAGAATTGGCTTGGGTATTGATATTATCATCGCCCACAAACGACACCGAACCATTGGACTCCATTTGGAAATCACCATTTTCCGCTTGAACTGTAATCGGCGAATACGCACCACTGGTGAGAACCAAGTTGCTTAATTTATCGTCCAAATCATCAACCGCTTTTTGTTTGGCAAAGTTTTGTTCATTCACCCATTGTTGCGTGGCATTGCCTTGCAATTTATTGTTAATTGCCGTATCCACTTGTGCTTGGGTTTGGTAGCCTTTGCCCGTAATCGCTTGTTCCACTAGGGCAGCAGTTTGATAACCTTGTTGTTCCACCCATTGTTGAGTTTGGGCGGTGGTGCTGTAATCGCCCAATTTACTGTCAATGGCTGTCTGAACTTGTTGATTATTTTGATAACCTTGTTGTTTCACCCATTGTTGTGTTTGGGCAGTGGTGCTGTAATCGCTTAAATCCACTTTACCTGTTTTGATTTGGTTTTCCAATTCGGTTTTATCGGTTTGCGTCAGATAACCTTGTCCTGTTACCCATGCTTGTGTGGCATTACCCCGCAATTTGGTATCAATCGCCGAATTAACTTCGCTTTGGGTTTGATAACCTTGTTGTCCTACCCATTGTTGCGTGGCATAGCCATTTAAGTCTGTATTTTTCAGGTAGCCTTGTTGTCCCACCCATGTTTGTGTGGCATAGCCTTTACCATTAATCAAGGCATTTACTTGTGTTTGGGTTTGATAGCCTTTGCCTGTAATTGCTTGCTCCACTTGGGTGGCAGTTTGATAGCCCCGATTATTCACCCATTGTTGCGTGGCATAGCCATTTAAGTCTGTATTTTTCAGGTAGCCTTGTTGTCCCACCCATGTTTGTGTGGCATAGCCTTTACCGTTAATCAAGGCATTCACTTGTGCTTGGGTTTGATAGCCTTTACCTGTTACAAATTGTTCGGTGGCATAGCCTGTTAAATCGGCGTTAATGGTGAGCGTATCACCATTGGCAGTGGTGCTGATATTATTACCACCTTTGATATTTATTGTGCCACCAGAGGCAACCTGAAAACCACTGCCCGCATTGCCTTTCACTTGGATAGGCGAATAACTGCCACTATTGAGCGTTAAATTATCAATACGCGTATTCAGTGTATCCACTTCCGTATTTAACGCCGTTTGTGTGGCGTAACCTTTACCGTTAATCAAAGTATTCACTTGTGCTTGGGTTTGATAACCTTTGCCTGTAATGGCTGTTTCTACTTGTTGGGCAGTTTGATAACCCTTACCGTTAATCAAAGCATTCACTTGTGCTTGGGTTTGATAACCTTTGCCTGTAATGGCTGTTTCTACTTGTTGGGCGGTTTGGTAACCCTTACCGTTAATCAAAGCATTCACTTGTGCTTGGGTTTGATAACCTTTGCCCGTAATGGTTGTTTCTACTTGTTGGGCGGTTTGGTAACCTTTGTTATTTACCCAAGTTTGCGTGGCATAACCGTTTAAGTCCGCATTTTTCAGGTAGCCTTGTTGTCCTACCCATTGTTGCGTGGCATTGCCTTGCAATTTACTATCAATTGCCGCACCCACTTGTTGGGCGTTTTGATAGCCTTTGCCTGTAATGGCTGTTTCTACTTGTTGGGCGGTTTGGTAACCTTTGTTATTTACCCAAGTTTGCGTGGCATAACCGTTTAAGGTTGCGTTTGTCAGGTAACCTTGCTGTTGTACCCATTGTTGCGTGGCATTGCCTTGCAATTTAGTGTCGATTGCATTACCCACTTGTTGAGCGGTTTGATAGCCTTTGCCTGTAATGGTTGTTTCTACTTGTTGGGCAGTTTGGTAACCTTTGTTATTTACCCAAGTTTGCGTGGCGTAACCGTTTAAGTCCGCATTTTTCAGGTAGCCTTGTTGTCCCACCCATTGTTGGGTGGCGTAGCCGTTTAAGTCCGCATTTTTCAGGTAGCCTTGTTGTCCCACCCATTGTTGCGTAGCATAACCCGATAAATCGGCGTCAATGGTTAGCGTGCCACCATTTGCTCTTGTGGTGATATTGTTACCGCCTGCAATTTTCAGGTTGCCTCCATTACTTACGCTAAAATTCCCTGAATCGCCATTAACCGTAATCGGCGAAAAACTGCCGCCACCGCCCGTGCCGATAGAATTTTGCAATTCTTTTAACTGTGCCACATTCACTGCATCGGTATCTTCCGAACCAGCGGCAACGCCTGTGATTTGGCGGGTAACCAAGCCTGATTTAGCATAAAAATTACCATTCGCGTCTTTAATAACTTGGTCTGTAAAGTTAATTTCCTTATCACTACCAATAGACAACGCCCCTGCGGTGGCTCTCCAAGTGGCAGAGGTGTTGGCGGTCGCCTTTTTTGTAGCAGGAGAATAACCCGCTTCACCTGCGGCACGGTCTGCACGAGAAAAAGCACCCAAAGCCACCGTTTCATTTTCCACAACATTATTATAATAACCAATGGTTGTGGTAAATAGTGCTTCTGTGAAAGTAGAATTTACGCGATCAAAGCCAATCTGATTGCGTGAGCCTATCACTACATTGCCCGCTGTACGCGTCCCCGATGTTCCCATATTGTTATTAGAACCAATCGCTATATTTCTGTTGAATTTTTGTTCTCCGCCATTACTATTACTGTAACTGGTTTTATTGCCAATTTTGTTTGTATCCCCAATAGCAACACTGTTGCCACTGTACACTTCATTTGCATGCCCCATGGCAACGGAATAAGCACCTGGTGAGGTTTTATTACCATACCCAAAGGCACT
Source organism: Neisseriaceae bacterium (assembly GCA_017518845.1). Classification (GTDB taxonomy): domain Bacteria; phylum Pseudomonadota; class Gammaproteobacteria; order Burkholderiales; family Neisseriaceae; genus RGIG9985. The sequence continues at coordinate 16,662 of JAFWTP010000126.1, read as the reverse complement.
ATCATAAGAACCTGCGGTGTTATTTTCACGACCGACCACAGCAGAAGAACCACCTGTAATGGTATTGAAATAACCTACAGCGGTTGAATAGTTCGCATTTACAGAGTTTTTTATACCAAACGCAGAAGTATAAGCGTTTTGCGTAGCGGGAATTTGATTATTGCTGTCTCCACCCACAGGACCGCAACGCACAGTTTTCGCAAACGAATCCCACCGACAAGGCAAATCAGCTTCTATCGCATTCGCTTCTCCCACCGCAAATACACCCAACAGGGCAGCCGCCAATAAAGAAAAACGCATCTTTTTCAGGCTGCCTGAAAAAGATGATGATAAACACACCGCAGTGCTGGCTTTTTTGCCTTGTGTGTTGGTTTTTTCGGATACAGCCACCCATGATTGAGTAACGGCGTTATACATGGTGCGGAAAATGGTGTTCATCATCAATACTCCTGCGTATCAAAATTAACAAAACCTTAACTATACAGCATTTTTATCTTTTAATGGGTAAATTTATTTTGTTTATGGTTTATATTTTTTATTTGAAAACAATAGGTTGTGTGATTGCGTGGTAATTATATGAAATCAATGAATATTTTTCAGGATGCCTGAAAAACACAACAAAAAATCGTAGGGTGGGTCTTCGACCCACCAAAATAAACAAAAACGCCGTAGGGTGGGCAACTTGCCCACCACGCGTTTTACACAATAAAAAAAGTTCCAGTGCAGACACTGGAACTTTGACTATTTATCAGCCATTATTGCACTTGTTTGCGTTCCAAAACGCGTTTGTTCAAGCGAACATCAACACGGCGGTCAGGCTCGATACAAGCAATCAAAGCAGAACGGCGTTTGGCTTTGTTTTTAATGCCTTTAACTTCGTTTTCGCATTGTGCTTGCATTTGTTGTTGGGTTTCACCCAAGCCAACTACGGCAGCCACTTTGCCAGCATCAACACCTTGTGCAACCAAGTAATCTGCAACGGCTTTGGCGCGTTTTTCAGACAATGCTTGGTTGTATTTTTCAGAACCCATAAAGTCGGTATGACCTTCAATACGGATAGATTGAACATCAGAAGAAGAAACTTCTTGTGCCACTTGGTTCAAAGTTTGGCGAGCTTCGGGACGCAAAGTTGCTTGGTCAAAACCAAATAAGAAGTTTGCTTGCAAACGAATGGTTTTTTCTTCATCAACCCATCTTTCTTCAACAGGTTGAACTTCTTCTTTGTCGCCACACTCTACCAAGCCGTGTGTTTCTTTATCGAAGAAACTGTTTTTCCAGCATTCGCCATAATTATTGCGAACGACTTCACGAGATTCTTGGCTGATAGTATAGCCATTTTTTTCGTGTGCCACAGCACCAGCAGAAGCTACTAATGCAACAACTAATGCTGCCAGTTTAAGTTGTTTGGTCATTGTTATTCCCTCATCGTAAAATTACGCATTAACTTAACCCGAGTCATTCGGGTTACAGTTTTACAGTCCATCAACCGTCAGGGTGAAATGGGTTTCATTTCAGTGCAATAACGGTTAATCCTGATTGACACTATAAAAAGATGAACGCTTTCTGTCAATATCTGACAGTGAAAAAAGTGTGTTTTTGCCTGTGGGCGATTGTTTTTATCAAACACTAAAAATAGATAAAAATTAAATAAAAACAATAAGTTGATTGTATTTTGTTGAAAAAATGCAAGTGTTGTATTGTTGCAACAGTTTTATCGGGCAAGATGTGGGTATTGACACCGCGTTATATAGTCGATTTATAACAAAATTATCCTTCGTTGGCTACTTTTGCTCTAAATCGACCATATTAGAAAGACCATGTTTTTATCGCTTTTGAAGTGGCTTGACTGTACTATATAATCTGCTTAATTTTTTATTAAGACATTTCTTATACGATTATAGTCGTTAAACTTCAAAACACTAATGCTTCTGTCGAGCCTTGCCGTATTCGATTATACTGTCTGCGTCTCGCCGCCTGTTATTGCTTTGAAGTTGAACGACTGTATTCTCATTTATTTTTTAGTCCGAAAGTTGATGATATGAAAAATTTATTTTGGCAAATTCACCGTTATGTGGGGCTGATTCTTGCTCCTATTTTTGCTTTGATTTTAATAACTGGGCTGATTTTGGCTATCGGCGATATGAAAAGTCCTGATTACTCGCAAAATGCTTGGGGTAGCCATGCAGAGCAAATTGTGCAAACGGTGGAAGCTTTGCAGCAAAACGGTGTGGCAGTGTCGTCTGTGTATCAGGACGCTCACAATCCGCAACTGGTGTGGGTTCAAGGTGGTAAGGATTCGCAGTTAGCCGCTTATTCTATTGATAATGCGTCTTTTGTGAAAAATGGCGGTATGGATTCTAAAATTTATAATACTGCCAAAGGCTTACATAAAAGTTTATTATTCGGCAAAACAGGTAAATTGATTGCGGAAATTACGTCGTGGGCAATGGCAGGTTTAATTTTGATTGGCTTGTTTTTTATGGTGAAGCCCAAATTTAGCAAGTCTTTGATTTCTTGGCATAATGCAATAGGTGTGCTGTTATTGCCGATTTGGCTGATGTTGCCTGTAACGGCGGTGATGATGTCAAATCATTGGTATTTTGGTGCTATGCCGAAAATGGAACGCCCACAAGGTCAAGGGCAACAAGGCAAACAAGGCAGACCAAACGGTGGCAAACCTGACGCTTTGCCTGTGATGCAAATTCTGAATAATATCAACGAACAAGGCGATTTGGCAAATGTGGTGTCGGTGGCACAAGCCAAGTTTGGCACGGTGATTACCATGAGCGTTTCAGGCAGCCTGAAACAGTTTTCTGTGCAGAAAGACGGTTCGTTAAAAGAAAATCCGCCGATGAAACCGAATTATGTACGCATGTTGCACTTGGGTGAATGGGCAGGCAAATCGTCTAAACCTGCAAATTTGGCGATTGGCGGCGTTTTGTTTTTCCTTTTATTATCAGGAGTTTATACATATATTAAACGCACCGTTAAAAATGCTGCTGCCAAAAATACCCAAGTATCCACAGGCAATATTTTGGTTTTATACGCATCACAAACAGGCAATGCGGAAAAATTAGCCTTTAAAACCGCCCAAAAATTAAACGAAAAAGGGGTGAATGCCCAGGCCGTGCCGATGTTGTCGGTTACGCCTGAAACATTGAAATCGCAACAAATGGCGTTATTCTTGTGTTCTACCGCAGGCGATGGCGAATTGCCTGACAACGGCAAAGCATTAGAAGAGACCTTGCGTCAAGCGGATTTAGGCAGCCTGAAATATGCTTTCTTTGCATTGGGCAATTCGGGATTTAAAAACTTCTGCGGCGGCGGTAAAAAATTAGACGCAACGCTGAAATCTTGCGGTGCGAACGAAATTATGCCGATAAAATGTGCAGACGGCACACCTGACACCGCTTGGCAAGAATGGTTTGCCGATATTTGCCAGCACTTTGGCGTAGTTATAGACGCAGCAGATACAAATGTTCCCAAAGAAGATGTGGCAGTAAAAGCGGCTTTGGTTGCCAAAAATCGCTTGGATAACCCTGAAACCACAAAACGCGAAGCGTGGGAATTATTGTTCAGGCTGCCTGAAAATACAACCTATCAAGGCGGCGATTTGCTGATGATAACGCCACCTAATAGCAAAACACCACGCAGTTATTCGGTCGGTTCATCGTCTGATAACAGCGGTTTATTGCGGCTGACAGTTGGTATGAATGTTTTTACCAACGATAAAGGCGAAAAACAATTAGGCAAATGTTCTTCGTATTTAATCAATGACTTGGCTGTGGGTGATGAAATTAACGCCGTGTTGCGATACACCGATTTTCATATTGAAAATAACGACAAACCTGTGATTATGGTAGCATCAGGCGTGGGCATTGCCCCGATGATAGGCTTTTTGGCAGATTTACAAAAACGCCCCCGCCCTGCGTGGTTATTCTTTGGTAATAGCAATCGAATTGGCGGTTACCATTACCAAAATCAATGGGAAAAAGCCTTGTCAGACGGCGTTTTAACCCACATCAATGTGGCTTTCACCGAAGAACACAAAGGCTATTATGTGCAGGACGAATTGTTCCGCAACGGGCATGAAGTGTTCGATTGGGTGATGAACAACAACGCCTTAATCTATGTGTGCGGCAAAACCAACACAGTCGGAAAGGGCGTTACAGAAGCGTTGGTTGAAATCATCAAAGCACACGGCAAAGTAAGCCGAGATGTGGCAGCGGATACGGTGAATAAACTCAAAGCCAACAATCGCATAAAAATGGATTTGTTTGGTTGATTGAGCAAAACTAATCAGAACGGCAGATTTTCATTGTCTGCCGTTTATTAAACTCCGTGTTCTCCGTGAGAGATTAAAAATTGTTTTGAGAAACAAAAATTTTTTCAGGCTGCCTGAAAGATATATTGACCGTCATTATTTGATATGATTACCCCTTTTCAATCAAACATTTTCTAAAAAATGAATCATTCAGGCAGCCTGAAACGCTTTTATTGGTTAATCGCCTTGATTTCTGGGGCGGTTTCTACGCTTTCGTTTGCACCGTTTTATTGGTTTTGGTTAATGCCCTTATCTTTGGCTTTATTGCTGTTAATTGCGGTTAAAATGCCGCAAAAAGCGGTAAAAGCCGCGTTTTTGTGGGGTTTTGCAGCGGCTTTGACGCAGAATTATTGGGTCAATATTTCTTTGCATAGCGTAGCAGGTTTAACGCAGTGGTTAGCTCTGCCGATGACGCTTTTATTGCCTGCCGCTTTGGCAGTGTATCCTGCACTTGTTTTTTGGCTTACAAAAAAGTTCAGGCTGCCTGAAAAAATCAAGTGGGGTGTGGCTTTGCCCTTTGTTTGGACGATTATTGAATATTTGCGTACGCTGTTATTCTCTGGCTTTGCGTGGGGTTTAACAGGTTATTCGCAAATTGCGGAATTTTCTCCCTTATCGGGCTTTGCTCCTGTGGGCGGTATTTTATTGGTATCGCTTTTTACATTTTTTATATCGGCGTGGCTTGCTTTATTTTATATAACAAAATCAAAAAGATATATTATGTTGATGGCTGTTGTTTTGTTTTCAGGCAGCCTTCTTTCGCACATTTCTTGGACAGAACCTGACGGCACAAAAAATACAGTGGCATTGGTGCAGGGCAATATTGAGCAGTCGATGAAATTCGACCCACAGCAAATGTGGATAGATATGGAGCAGTATTATTTAGATGTCGCCAAAATCGACAATGCGGATATGATTATTCTGCCCGAAAGTGCCATTCCGCTGTTGCGGCAACTTCTGCCGCCTGAAACACTGCAACGCTTTGCAGACACGGCTCGCGATAACAAAGCCGCCCTTGCCACAGGCATTGTGCAGGAAACGCCTGACGGTTTGGGTTATGAAAATGCCGTCATCAATTTGTCGCAATATGATTTCAGGCAGCCTGAAAATATTCCCTATTACGCCAAAAATCATTTGGTGCCGTTTGGCGAATTTCGTCCGCTGCCCGCCTTAACCGCAGGGCTATACAATATGATGAATATGCCGTTAAGCGATTTTTCGCGTGGCGGGAAAAATCAGCAACCTTTGTTATTAGCACAGCAGAAAGTGGCGTTTAATATTTGCTATGAAGATAGTTTTGGCGATGAATTAGTGCAATCGGCGAAACAGGCAAGTTTAATGGCGAATGTCAGCAATATGGGCTGGTTTGGGCGTTCTAATGCTATGGAGCAGCAGTTGCAACACTCGCAGGCGAGAAGTTTGGAAAACGGCAGATATATGGTGCGTGCCACAAATAATGGCATAACAGCCATTATCAATCCGCACGGGCAAGTAGTGGCTTTTTTACCGAGAGATACACACGATATTCTTATCGGCGAAATTGAAGGCTATACAGGGCAAACGCCGTATATGAAAATGGGCGGCAGCCTGCCGTTCATCGTGCTGTGCGGCGTGATTTTGTTGGCATTAACCGTCATCGGGCGAAAAAAAAATCAATCGTTAAGTGTCGTTTAATAAATCGTTTTCATAATACGCCCTGTCTGTTGCTGTTGTCGTTTCTCCGAATTTATTTTAACGACAACACATAAGTTTCCCTGTTTTTTGATTTAATCTCGCACATTCTTTTTAGAGTGTGCGTTTTTTTTCTTTTCTGCCTGAAAAACCCTACAATTTAAAATGAAACGCCGTAGGGTGGGTCTTCGACCCACCAACTCGACTGGTAGGTCGAGATAAAAATAATTAAAATTCAAACACTTATAATTTTTGACATTTCGGTGGGTCGAAGACCCACCCTACGGCAGGTTGAATTTTTTGTTTCACAACAAATTTTGCGAAAGTTTCAGCCTGAATAATCGTTAAGCATATATTAAGTCCGCTTTAAGGAAATGGCGTTTATAATTCGCACCATCATCGTAGTTGCCGTTTTATAGCCCTTCTTTTTAATGCGGCAATTATTATGGTTTCCCTGTTTTTTTAAACGCACACCACAATGTGCGTTTTTTTTTTAGGGTAGAATATAACCTTATTTCAGGCAGCCTGAAACTCCTGCAAAACTGGCATCTGTGGTGCATTTCTGCGTTGTGCGTTGCTCAAAAAACTTGCCTAACTATTTGTTATGTCTGCGTTTTTCTGTGCTACTACGCCTTGAACTGCACGCACATCTACCCGTTTTGCAAGAGTTTCAGCCTAAAAAAGGACACACAAATGCGTATTTTATTGATTGAAGATGACCCGTTAATCGGGGACGGTTTGGCGAATGGTTTGAAGAAATCGGGCATGGCGGTTGATTGGTTCCGTTCGGGGCGACAAGGTCAGGCGGCGTTGGAGTCGGCACCGTATGACGCGGTGATTTTGGATTTGGGGCTGCCTGAAATTGACGGTATGGATATTTTGTCCTACTGGCGACACAAAAATATTCAAACGCCTGTGCTGATTTTAACCGCACGAGACGCGGTGGAAAATCGTGTTGAAGGCTTGAATGCGGGGGCTGATGATTATTTGCCCAAGCCGTTTGCGTTAGATGAAGTGATTGCTCGATTGAATGCCTTAATCCGCCGCAAACAGGGTTATTCGCAAGCCTTGTTGCAATATGGCAAATTGTCGTTAGACACGGCTGCCAAAGTGGTTACTCTGGACGGCAAGCCTTTGGATTTAACCGCACGCGAATATACGCTGTTGGAATTGCTTCTGCTGCATAAAGGGCGGTTACTGACACGGGCGGTGATTGAAGAGAAGTTGTATAACTGGGACCAAGAAATCGACAGCAATGCGGTGGAAGTGTATATTCACCATTTGCGTAAGAAAATCGGCACGAAGTTTATTTTAACCAAACGGGGCTTGGGCTATACGCTTGGCGATGAGCCGTGATGAAAACGCCGTTAAATGCGTGTCATTGCGAGATTTGAACGAAGCCGTAGGGTGGGCATTCTTGCCCACCACAACGCCGATAGGCGTTGATAAAATAGAAAACATTATAGAAAATTAACTCGTTCGTTGCCCCTACGGGGCAATGGTGGGTTGAGTTGCCCCACCCTACGGCTCGTTGAATTGCGTTTCAGGCTGCCTGAAAGGTTTATCCGTCCGTATCAATCAATTTTTATAAAGGTTTTTTTAATGAAGAAAAAGCGGCAATCGTCAATTCGGGCAAGGTTGTTATGGGCAATGTTCCTTAACCTGCCTTTTGTGTGGTTGGTGGCGATTTTAACTTCTTCTTATTCTTTATATAATAATATCAATGAAATCAATGACTCGCAGATGAGCCAAATGGCTCGCCGCTTGCTTTCTGTGCCGTATTTTTATGATGGCGACTGGAAAATTCCGCAATTAGATGAATTGCTTGCCGAAAACGGTTATCTTGCGGGCGATGAATTTATGACTTTTGCCGTGTGGGATAAGGACGAACGATTGATTCTTGCTGACCGTGGCAGTTATTTTTTGCGTTTTATTCCCCCCGAAGACGGTTTTCACGATGTGGAGTTTTTTTATTCGGACAATAAAAAACGCCGCCGTTTTTTTAATCGACAAGCGAATCCAACGCCACAAAATGCGGAAAATGTGGAAAATGCGGACGAAACAGATGAGTTCAGGCTGCCTGAAACGGCAACGGAAGATGAAGATAATCGGCAAAGAACTTTGTCGGTGGAAGTGAATAAAACGCAACGCACCGATGTGCTGTTTCCTGAACCTGCTGAAAATGAACCGCCACGCGTGCCGATTGATGAACGCGGCACGGGTCATCAATGGCGTGTGTTGCGGCTCACTTCGCCTGACGGCAATACGGTGGTGGCAGTGGGGCAGAATAAACGCATTCGTTATCAAACGGTTAATCACAGCATTAAAGCCCAGTTAATTCCGTGGATTTTGGCGTTGCCAGTTTTGCTTTTGGCGTTGTCGATTGCTATGCGGCGTGCCTTAAAACCGCTCAATAATTTGGCAAACCATTTGCAAAATCGCAGCGTCAATGACGACTCGCCGATTAACGAAATGGTGCCACGCGAAATGAAACCTTTGGTGCTGTCCTTAAATCGCCTGTTTTTGCGGGTGCGGGAAACCATTAAACGCGAACAACGCTTCACTTCGGACGCGGCTCACGAATTAAGAAGCCCCTTGGCGGCACTCAAAGTGCAGTCGGAAGTGTTGGCAATGAGCGACACCGAAGAAGAACAAACGCATGCGATGGTGAATATTTTAGACAGCATTGATAGAGCGGAACGCTTAATCGGGCAACTTTTGGCAATGTCGCGATTAGACAACGCCAGCGATATGCCGCAGGAAGAAATTAACTGGGAAGAAATTTCTGAAAAAGTACTGAAAAATGTGGCTCGTTCGGCACGCGAAAAACGCATTGTTTTGAAACGAGAAATTGTTTCAGGCAGCCTGAAAGAAGTTCTGCCCCTAACAGGCAATCCTACGCTGATTGAGTTAATGCTCCGCAACCTGTTAGACAACGCCATTCGCTATACACCGATTCACGGCGAAGTGATATTAGAAATGGCAGACAATTTTGTACGCGTGTTGGACAACGGACGCGGCATTGACCCAGAACATATGCCCCGCATACGCGAACGCTTTTTCCGCCCGCCTGGACAAAAAGAAAGCGGCAGCGGCTTGGGACTATCGATTATTGACCGCATTGCCACACTACACGGCTTAATGCTGGTACTACAAAACCGCGAAACAGGGGGATTGAACGCGGAAATCAGACGCTTGGAAAATGTGGGGTAGGGTAGGGTTTCAGGCTGCCTGAACGCCTGACAATGGCGTATAATAATCGGCTAAACGCTTTAATTCAACGCATTTATGGAATATTTACTGTCGATTGCTCCGTCCATTGCGAGCGGTCTTAAAGTTACGCTATCGGTTTTTGTGCTGACGCTGATTTTGTCTTTGCCGTTAGGCATTATGCTGTCTTTGGCACGCTTGTCGCATTTTCGTCCGCTGTCTGCCACGGTGGGGGCGTATGTGTATTTAATGCGTGGCACGCCGTTGATGTTGCAGATTTTATTTATCTATTACGGCTTGCCGTTTATTCCTTATATCGGTGTGGAATTGCCTGCATTTCCAGCGGCGATTACGGCTTTTGTGCTGAATTATGCGGCTTATTTTGCGGAGATTTTTCGCGGTGGCATTCAATCGGTTTCTCGCGGACAGTATGAAGCCGCTCAAATTTTGGGCTTTTCTTATCCGCAAACCATGCGTTATATTATTCTGCCGCAAGTCATCAAACGGGTTCTGCCGCCCGTTTCCAACGAAACCATCACGCTCTTAAAAGACACTTCGCTGGTGTATATTTTGGCAATGAACGATGTGTTGCGACTGGCTCGTTCTGCCGTGCAACGCGATTTTAATACGGGGGCATTTATTGTCGCCGCGGTATTCTATTTATTGATGACTTGGGTTTTAACGCAAGCATTTATGAAATTAGAAAAATATTATGCTCGTTATGATGAATAAAAGGAAACGCGTATGTCTTTCATTCAAATGAAAAATATTGAAAAATCTTTTGGCATGCATACGGTGTTAAAAGATGTTTCCTTTGCATTAGACAAGGGCGAAGTGGTGTCGCTGATTGGGCCGTCAGGTTCGGGAAAATCCACGCTGTTGCGGTGTTTGTCGCGTTTGGAAGTCATCAATCAAGGCGAAATTTTGGTTGATGATGAAATTATGGCACGCACACAAGACGGCGTTGTGCAGTATGCGGCAAAAAGTGTGCTGCAACGCATTGCGGGCAAAATGGGTATGGTTTTTCAGCAGTTTAACCTGTTTCCGCATTTAACGGTGTTGGATAATTTAACTTATGCCCCCCGCATTGTCAAAGGTATTTCAGAAGTACAAGCGATTGGTAATGCAGTGAAATTATTAGAAAAAGTGGGTTTGTCGGACAAGCAACAAATGTATCCGTCAAGGTTATCAGGCGGACAGCAACAACGCGTGGCGATTGCTCGGGCGTTGGCAATGGAGCCTAAAATTATGCTGTTTGACGAACCGACTTCGGCATTAGACCCTGAACTCACAGGCGAAGTGCTGCGAACCATTCGGGCGTTAGCAGAAGAAAAAATGACGATGTTGATTGTAACCCACGAAATGGCATTTGCCCGCGAAGTGTCTGACCGCATTGTGTTTATGAGCGATGGCGTGATTGTCGAAGACGCACCCCCTGAACAATTATTCACCAACCCACAACACAAACGCACGAGAGCGTTTTTGCAGTCGATGTTGTAGGGCTTTTCAGGCTGCCTGAAAAGCAAATAACCTTATATAATAACCGCCGTTTAATCTTTCAGGCAGCCTAAAAATAAAATGCAATACACCCACATTAACGATTTCAATTTCGACTTACCGTCCGATTTAATTGCTCAATATCCGCCCAAAGTGCGGGGGGCAAGTCGTTTGCTTGTCGCTCCCCCCAATCAGCCCTTGCAAGATAATCAATTTACTGATTTTATTGATTATTTTGAAAGTGGCGATGTTTTGGTGATGAACAACACCCAAGTCATCAAAGCCCGATTATTCGGTCAAAAAGCCACAGGCGGCAAGATTGAAGCCCTGATTGAACGCATTTTGGACGAAAACACGGCGTTGGCTCATATCCGCTCGTCCAAATCGCCAAAAGCAGGTAGTCGCTTGATTTTTAACGATAAAATTGAAGCAGAATGTTTGGGCAGACAAGACGAATTGTTTGTTTTAGAGTTTTCAGGCAGCCTGAATGTTTATGAAATATTAGAACAATATGGAGAAATGCCGCTACCGCCTTATATCGAACGCAAACCGAATGACGATGACGACAGCCGTTATCAAACCGTGTATTGCAAACAACAAGGAGCGGTTGCCGCCCCCACTGCGGGCTTACATTTCACGCCCGAAATGCTGCACGCATTAAAACAAAAAGGCGTTATATTACAAGAAGTTACTCTGCATGTTGGAGCAGGCACTTTTCAGCCTGTGCGTGTTGAAAATATCAAAGACCACAAAATGCACCATGAACGCTACACCGTGCAAGAAAGCGTGGTTAATGCCATTCAAACCGCTCAAAAAAACGGCAAAAAAATATGTGCCGTCGGCACCACTTCTTTGCGAGCATTAGAAGCAGCAAGCCTGTCAGGCACTCTGACAGCAGGCAGCGGCGACACCGATATTTTTATCACACCAGGTTTTCAATTTCGCACTGCCAATATGCTTTTAACCAATTTTCATCTGCCCAAATCCACGCTGCTAATGTTAGTTTCCGCTTTCGCTGGCTATGAGAAAATCCGCCACATTTATCAGCATGCGATTGAACAACAATATCGCTTTTTTAGTTATGGCGATGCTATGTTGTTGTATCGACAGTAGCGTTCAGGCTGCCTGAAAGTATTGCATTGATTAGTCAATATTGTGCTGGGCAATATAAAAAGTTATTTTATTTTTTAGTTTCAGCAAAAACGCTTTTTATTTGAATTTATTGAATATTATTTTTACACAAAGGGCGTTTTGATGATTTATTGTGCTTTGATAATTTCAATCTATCTTGACTAATAAATATATTTTTTTATAGTGAATTGAAGCGATGGGTCAAACCACCGCTCATTTTTTCAATAACTACTTATAAGGAGTATCCTATGTCAGAAGTCAAACAATATATGGCTAATCCTGCTCCATTGGGGCTGTGCGGTTTCGCTGCAACAACTTGGCTGTTGAGTTTAATCAATAGCGGTTCTTTTGAAAATGGCAATATCGGATTGGTATTGGCTATTGGTCTTGCATTCGGTGGCACGGCACAAATGATTGCGGGTATGTTTGAATATAAAAAAGGCAATACCTTTGGTTTTACCGCATTTATCAGTTATGGTGCTTTTTGGTGGTCGTTTGCTTTGTTCAAAATCTTTTTTGCACAAGGCGTGGCGGCACAATTTATCGCTTGGTATTTGTTGGTGTGGGGCACTTTTACCCTGATGATGTTTGTTGCCACTTTGCCTAAAAATCGTGCTTACAAGCGGTGTTTTTGGCTTTAACCATTACTTTTTATCTGTTAGCCATAGGTGATTTTATGGGCAGTGCCACAATCACCCATATTGGCGGATATTTCGGCTTACTCACTGCACTGTGTGCCTTTTACTTGGCATCTGCCGAAATTTTGAATGACAGTTATGGTCGCGTTATCTTGCCGATTGGCGAATAATCATGGTGTGCAGAGTTTCACTCTGCACATTTTTTTCAGGCAGCCTGAAACCCTTAAATCTTTTCCAAAACCCTATCCCAATCGGCAATTAAATCATCAATGTGTTCCAAACCGACTGAAATACGCAGTAAATTTGGCGTAATATTGGCGGCAATTTTTTCCGCGTCAGGCACGCGAGCGTGGGTTGTGGTGTAGGGGTGCGTAATCATTGAACGCACATCGCCCAAATTGCCTGTGCGTGAAAAAAGTTGTAAATGATCAACCACTTGCCATGCTTGTTGTTTTTCGCCTTGAACATACACCGCAATCAACGCACCGCCTGATTGTTGTTGTTTTTGGGCTAATGCGTATTGCGGGTGCGTTGCCAAAAACGGGTAATTAACCTGTTGAATTTTCGGGTGATTTTGTAAAAATTGTGCTAATTGATAAGCATTGTCGGCTTGTTTTTCGCAACGCACAAACAGCGTTTCCAAGCCCGAACTTAACACCCACGCATTAAACGGCGATAAAGATTGCCCTGCGGTGCGTGTATGTAAAAAGACTTGTTCTATCAAGGCATTAGAGCCGCAAATTACGCCGCCCATCACCCTGCCTTGTCCGTCTATGCCTTTGGTTGCCGATGAAATCGACAAATCTGCCCCCAAAGCAATCGGCTGTTGAACGGCAGGGGTGAGAAAAGAATTATCAACCGCCAGTAAGGCATTGTTTTGATGAGCAATTTTCGACAAAGCATGAATATCAAATAATGCTAATGTCGGATTAGACGGCGTTTCCACAAACAACATTTTGGTGTTGGGGCGAATGGCGGCTTGCCAGTCTTCCGCCTTGTGTGAAGCCACATACGACACTTCAATGCCAAAATTCGGCAAGTTGTTAATTAGCCCAATATTTGAGCCGAATAAGGCGGAACTGGCTAACAAATGGTCGCCTGCTTTTAAGAAACTCAAAAATGTGGCTTGCACCGCCGCCATACCTGTGGCAGTGGCAATGCCGTTTTCGGCGTTTTCTAACTGTGCCATACGGCGAGCAAACGCATCAACCGTAGGATTTGCCGTGCGAGAATATGAATAACCGTCTTTTTCGCCCAAAAACAAGGCTTGTGCGTCTTCTGCGGTATCAAACAAAAAACTGCTACTTAAAAACAAGGCTTGGGCGTGTTCATTGTAAGCCGTCTGCGTTCTCGCCCCACGCACGGCAAGGGTTTCGGGTTTTAATTGCGATTGCATTTTTTAAAGTTTCTCTTGTATGATTGAATAACCTTATTTTTACGCCTTTTGTAATGATTATGCAAATGCGAACAGTAAAAAAATGGTGATTAAAATTGATTTATTATGAATATTATTCATATTAAAATAGGTTGTATATGTATGATTTTAATTTTCAGGCAGTCTGAAAAATATTCAAATTATAAAAATTTGCAATAGCATAGAGAATTAGTATAGAATTTATCAACTTTCAACACCACAAAAGGAAAACATTATGGAACATAAACTGCCCGAATTGCCGTATGCGTTAGACGCTTTGCAACCTGTTTTTTCAAAAGAAACAATGGAATACCATTACGGCAAACACCATCAAACTTATATCACCAACTTAAACAAACTGATTGTCGGCACCGAGTTTGAAAATCTGCCGTTAGAGGAAATTATCCAAAAAGCCACTGGCGGCATTTTCAATAATGCGGCACAAACATGGAATCACACATTTTACTGGTTGGGTTTCACGCCCAAAGGGCAGGGCAAGCCAGTATGTGCGTTGTTAGACGCAATCAACCGTGATTTTGGTTCATTTGCCGATTTTCAGGCAGCCTTTGAAACCTGTGCGGCGAATACTTTCGGTTCAGGCTGGGCGTGGTTGGTGAAAACCGCTGATGGCAAACTTGCCTTGCGTTCCACTTCTAACGCCGCAACACCCTTAACCGAAGACGGCGTAACACCGCTTTTAACCTGCGATGTGTGGGAACACGCCTATTACATTGACTACCGCAACAGCCGCCCGAATTACTTAAAAGGCTTTTGGCAAATTGTTGATTGGTCTGTGGTTGCTCAACGCTTTGCGGCTTAATTTGTTGCTATTTTTTGATAAACCAAGCGTTCAGGCAGCCTGAACGCTTATTTTTGTACCCTATCCAATAATTTAGCCAAAAATCGCACGGTGCGGGCGAAGCGTTTGCCGTCTCTGCCCATTAAATAGGGACTGTACAAGAATCGCATCCATTTGAATTTTTTAATGGTTTGACGAAAGAGTGCAAGTGTTTCAGGGGCGGCGGTATTGCGTTGTTCTGCACAATAATTGAGTGCATTGTCAATATCGTCTTCGTCCCAAAAATAATGCACGGAAGAGAGCATATAGCACAAAATATCCCGCACTTGGCATTCGGTGAGCGTTAATTTATGAATAGGGTCTTCTTCAAAGTCTAAAAACAACACTTGTTTGTCGGGCATTTCCAGCATATTGCGGGCAAAGGCTTGCGAGAGATACTGCCCCTTGTTGTGTAAGGCAATCAGTGCGTCTATGCCCATTTTCCATACGGGAAAAATTGCCATTTTGCACTCGGCTCGGTTTGCCATTAAATTGTCTAATGTTTTTAAGGTTTGCCCCTTGCCTAAATCGCTCATCATTAAGCCATTTTCGTTGTGTGCCAATAATTTTGGGGCAAGAATATGGGCTTTGGCTAATGCGTCTAAGCGAGCCGCTTCGTCCATAATGGCGTGCTTTTTGCCACGATAAACGGGACGAAAAATAGGCAGCCTGAAAATATAAACTGTTAATATTTCTAACAATTTATAGTAAATCATCGGATTGCCACCGCCCACTTTGCGAACCCACACCCATTCTTCATTCGGCAGAAAATAGCGTTGTAAAGAGCGTGTTTGTTGTGGCAGTAAAGACTGCAATTCTTCATGGTAATTCATTGTTTTTTCCCTGTTTTTGGTTTGTTTTGTACGGCAGAAATTATTTCAGACTAGGCAGATTAAACATTCAAGTGCAACACCTGAATGAAGTGAGACGAGTAAAGTGATAGCGTAATGTTTTTTTGGTCAGAAAGGATACATTATGTGCTATCGCCAACTCGCCCCAAGAGAAAAATATCACATTGAGTTTAATTTTGGCAAGATGTCTTTACGCCAAATTGCCATTGAACTAAACCGAGCTGTTTCGACTATTAGTCGAGAGATTAAGCGTTGCCTGTCGTTTGGTTTTACCACTTATGTCGCTGATTATCAAGAAATAATAAATCAAGTCAGAGAAAGGGGTTGTTACAAACTCAAAGGCAAACTGTTGAGAATGGTGAAATATTTATTCAAACAAAAATTCAGTCCAGAGCAGATTTCTCATTATTTATGGTTGAAAAAAGGGATAAAAATCAGTCATCAAGCGATTTATAACTGGATTTATCATAAGGCGGAGAATAAGGCTGAATATATCAAACCATTACGAATAAAATCGAAACACAAACAAAGGAATAAAAGTGGAAAAATTCATATTCCGAACTTAAAAACGATTGATGAGAGAGAAGATAAATCTGTTTTAATACAACAGGTTGGCAATTTTGAATTAGATACCATGTTAGGAAAATGCAATAAAAGTGCCATTCTGACTATGGTTGATATGTTGAGTAAGTATGTGTTTATCGTCAAGATTGATGGGACGAAAGCGAAATCGACCGAAGAAGCGGTGATTAGAACGCTAAAACATATGAAAAATTATATAGATACACTGACTATGGACAATGGTAGGGAATTTTGCAATCATACGGTTTTTGGTAATGCGTTAGGTGCAAAAACCTACTTCACACACCCACACAGCCCGTGGGAAAAAGGGCTGATTGAAAATACTAACGGCTTGATTCGTCAGTATTTTCCAAAGGGGACGGACTTTAACTTAATCAGTGAAGAAGAGTTAAAATTCGTCCAAAATGAATTAAACAACCGACCAAGAAAAACATTAGGCTGGCGAACGCCGAAAGAAGTCTTTACTCAACACTTAAAGTGTTGCACTTGAAACTTTAATCCGCCCT
>JAFWTP010000125.1 GCA_017518845.1 Neisseriaceae bacterium | reverse complement strand
CCGGTTATCCAAGATAATTGCAGTTTTTTTTGATTATCTTGGTATAAACGCCTGATGGAGATACTGGACATAATCTGAAATCTAAAAAATTTATTGAATTAAGATGCTTAAAACATCTTCTGCATTGTTAGCCGCTAAAAGTGCTTCTCGCGATGTTTTAGAAGAAAATACATCTGCCAATTGGGAGAGTACTTCAAGATGCTTACTTCCTGCATTTTCCGGTACTAACATGGCAAAAACTAAATTAACGGGTTTCCCATCGTAAGAGTCAAAATCTACTGCTTCTTTCAAACGCAAAAAAACTGCAATAGTGTCAGAAATCATTCCCGATAAACGTCCATGCGGAATAGCGACACCATGTCCCAAACCGGTACTACCCAATTTTTCACGTGCGAATAGACAATCGAACACGCTCTCTTTATCAATACCACGTGCATCATGCACTTTTTGAGCAATTTCTTCTAATAGACGTTTTTTACTGCTTATTTCAACATCCAATAGAACATCGTCTGCCGACAAAATTTGACCAATCAAACTCATATTCTAAATCTTATCTTGCAATAATTATCTGACATTCTACTCCATACACCGATAATTTACCAATCGCCTTTTCAAATCACCGATATGCAACACTGGTTTTGCTATCAATAAACTAACATAAATTTGTTAAACAAGTTTTCCGGCAGAGTACTCACCACTTGTTTATATTAATTCATAGCATAGTTTATAAACGGTGTATCTTCTTTTTTTAATACACACTAAAATCACGGGTTTTGATAATGACACATTGTGTTACGAACAATCAATTAATCCATATTTAACTTGATTATTCATCATTCGTCATTCTAAATAACATGTTGAAATTCTCTGTTTCGCCAAACAAAACAAGAAATACCAAGTTTCGCAAGAGTTTTTTAGCATAAGATAAACTCTGCCGGAAGATTATTTTATAAATCTAATAAAAAAACGAACCGCATTTAACGGTTCGTTTTATTTGTATCATCAATTACTTACGCTTGTTCTCTTTGTGCATCAACTACGGCGATGGCAACCATATTGATGATTCGTCTAACGGACGAAATCGGTGTAACAATATGGCAGGGTTTGGCGATACCCATTAGGATTGGTCCTATGGTTACGCCGTCTGCGGCGGATACACGCAATAGGTTGTAACTGATATTGGCTGCCTGAATATTCGGCATTACCAAAAGATTTGCCGAGCCGTGTAGTGTGGTGTCGGGCAGGATTTTTTTCCGCATTTCAGGTAACAATGCCGCATCGCCTTGCATTTCGCCGTCAATTTCTAATTCGGGCGAGTTTTGACGAATGGTTTTTAAGGCTTCCGACATTTTTCTGCCTACATCACTTTGCGGCGCACCGAAGTTTGAGTTGGCTAACAGAGCCGCCTGTGGCTTAATGCCAAAGTGCCGCATTTCGTCTGCCGCCATAGCGGTAATGCGAGATAAGGTGTATGCGTCTGGGTCATCATTCACATAGGTGTCGGTGATAAACAAATTGCCTTGTGGCAAAATCATGGCGTTCATCGCGGCGGCGATGTTGTCTTTGTTTTCGTAGCCGATGACTTGTTCGAGTATGTCAAAATGCTGGTCAAACGAGCCGAATGTGCCACACACCAAAGCGTCTGCGTCTCCGTGTCGCAACATCATCGCACCGATGAGCGTGGTGTCGGTCAGCAAGCGGCGGCGTGCTACGGCTTCGGTAACGCCTTGCCGTTTGGTTAGGTTGTAATATTCTTG
>JAFWTP010000008.1 GCA_017518845.1 Neisseriaceae bacterium | reverse complement strand
GTTATAGGGTGGGCTTTCCAGCCCACCGCAACGCCGACAGGCGTTGATTATTTCTTGATATTAAAGAAAATTCCGCCCTATCGGGTGGTTGGTGGGCAAGAATGCCCACCCTATAACATTTGCATTCATTATATAGATAAATAGGTTTTGCAAAAGTTTCAGGCTGCCTGAAAAGATAATCGAAGCGTTATCTAAAAAAATCGTCAAGCCATAGGCTTGACGATACATCTCATTGCTCATTACTCATTGAAACCTACCCCAACTCCTTGCGTAAAGCCGATAACTGGCGGCGGGAGACGGGGAGAATGTCGTCATAATCCACAATTCTTGCACCCCAACGGGCTTTGTTGTCGTCTTCTTCGGTGTCTTCGTCCAGTCGCACCAAGCCTGCCAAGGCGTGTCGCATCACCAAAGCATTGCGGTGTATGCGTAACGCTTTGTCGCCCAAAACTTTTTCCCAATACACCAAAGTCTTTGGTAATTCATACACTTGCTTGTCATAAGCGTGCAGCCACACCACTTTTTGGTCTGCCATTAAAAACGCCGTTTGTTGCCACGGAATTTGCACAATGCGGTTGTGTCCAATAATGCTAAACGATTCAAATTGTGGCGATGATTTTCCTTGTCGGGTAGTGGCAACGCGTGATAATGCGTCTTTTAAGCGAGAAAGTTTAATCGGCTTTAACAGATAATCGGTTGCCGCCAAATCAAATGCTTTAAGTGCGTGTTCTTCGTAGGCTGTGGTGAAAATAATCGTGGGCATAAATTGGCAAATATGCGGCAAGCGTTCGGCAAATTGCAAACCTGTAATTTCAGGCAGCCCAATATCCACAAACACAATATCCGCTTGGTGCGTTTCAAACCAAGTGAGTGCAGGGGCAGCAGTGCGAAAGCTGGCTAATACGGTGATGTCGCAGTCTTTTAATAACACTTTTAAGCGTTCGGACGCGGGAACTTCATCTTCGATAATCACGGCACTGAACATATAAACTTCCTTTATCATTATTATTTGTCAAGTCTATATTATGCACGAAAAAAACAGCCCCGCAAAACCTGCGGGGCAAAATTTTTGAATTCAGAAAGGATACTAAATATGAAAAAACAACAAATCAGTTGCCACTTCAATAGAAATCTTGGCACGCCCAGGGGGAATCGAACCCCCGTTACCGCCGTGAAAGGGCGATGTCCTAACCGCTAGACGATGGGCGCATTCGGTTACTTGGCGCACCCGGAGCGATTCGAACGCCCGACCCTCTGGTTCGTAGCCAGATACTCTATCCAACTGAGCTACGGGTGCAACAAGGAATTGTGGATTATAATGACGCTGTTTTATCTTGTCAAGGGCTTTATATAAAAAATATTACGCCCAAGCGGCATTGCTTCTATTACAATAGATAAATTTTAGAAAATAATTTGATTTATGAACACCGCTATTCGCAATAACGCATTGAAAAAATTGCAAAACACCATTGGCTATTCGTTCAGGCAGCCTGAAATATTAGAACAGGCGATGACGCACCGCAGTTTCTCTGCTCAAAACAATGAACGATTGGAGTTTATTGGCGATTCGATTTTGAATTATGTGGTTGCCAAAATGCTGTTTGACGCTTTTCCTGACTTGCCCGAAGGCAGATTAAGCCGCTTGCGAGCCAACTTGGTTAATCAGGAAGTTTTGGCGAATATTGCTCGCGAATTGCATTTGGGGGACGCTTTATTTTTGGGGCAGGGCGAACTCAAAAGTGGCGGTTTTGACCGTCCGTCTATTTTGGCAGACGCTGTGGAAGCCTTGTTTGCAGCAGTGAGTTTGGACGCAGATTTTACGCACGCCGAACGCATTGTGCGACAACTTTTTCAAAAACGCATTGCCGAAATTGACTTAAATGCTCACGCCAAAGATGCCAAAACTTCGTTGCAAGAAGCCTTGCAGGGCTTGCATTTGGCGTTGCCGAAATATCGCATTGTGAAACACAGTGAAAAAGATAGCGGACAAGTGTTTGAAATTGAATGTGATTTAGGCGAATTGGGCAAAAAGTTTTATGCCACCGCCCATTCTCGCCGTGCGGCAGAACAAATTGCGGCACAGGCGGCTTGCAATTTTATTCGTGAGCAATACGGAGCAATAAAATGAATTTTCGTTGTGGCTTTGTTGCGGTCATTGGCAAACCTAATGTGGGTAAATCAACTTTGGTGAATCATCTTATTGGGCAGAAAATCAGCATTACTTCTAAAAAAGCCCAAACCACACGCCATAAAATCAACGGCATTTATAATGCAGAAAATGTACAAATTATCTTTACCGACACACCAGGTTTTCAAACCAAATACCGCAATGCAATGAATGACCGCTTAAACCAAAATGTATTGGATACAGTGAATGCTGTGGATTTAATTTTATTTGTGGTAGAGGCAGGACGATACAATAACGATGACGAGAATATACTCAAAAGGCTGCCTGAAAATATTCCTGTTATGTTAATTGTGAATAAAAGCGATAAAATTAAAAACAAATGGGAAATAGAAACCTTTATCGAAAAAATCAAACAAAAACGGCAATTTATTGATTATCAAACAATTTGTGCCAAACACGGATTAAATTTGCAAGAATTGATTGATAAAATAATTTTCAGGCTGCCTGAAAATCCACCTTTTTATGAAGATGATATGCCAACAGATAAATCGGTGCGTTTTTTAGTGAGCGAAATTATCCGCGAAAAAATATTTCGTCATTTTGGTGAAGAATTGCCATATTCGGTGAATGTGGAAATAGAACAATTTAATGAAACCGATGAATTAGCCAAAATTCACGCCGCCGTATTGGTTGAAAAAGAAGGACAAAAAGGTATTTTAATTGGCAAAGGCGGTGAAAAATTAAAAAACATTTCCACAGAAGCCCGACTTGATATTGAAAAATTATTGGATAAAAAAGTATTTATCCGTGTGTTTGTTAAAGTCAAATCAGGCTGGGCTGATGATATTCAATTTTTAAATGATTTAAGTTTATAGAGCCGTAGGGTGGGCTTCCTAGCCCACCGACAACGCCGACAGGCGTTGTTTTTCATTTTTTCAGACTTCTTGTAAAGATTTTCTAATAATCATTTCATATCGCCCCTGTCGGGGCGTTTGGTGGGCAAGGATGCCCACCCTACGGCTATTCATTGTTTTTATTGGTACAAACCATTCTGCCGAATATAATCCAAAACCGCAGTCGGTATTTGTTGGGCAATGTTTTCAGGCAGCCCCAAAGCATTATCTGCCAACGCTTGGCGGATTTTTGTGGAACTGATTTCATTTTTGGGCATAGCCAAAAAACGCATTTGTCCTGTGGGCAAATTGTTTTCTGTGGCTTGTTTGCCTTGTTCGATAATGTGTTGCGTGATTGCGGCAAAATCACCGTCATCGCCCCGCCGTGCTATCGCAAAATTTGCTAATGATAACAACTCTTTACCTTTATGCCACTGATGAACATAACGCAAAGAATCTTCGCCCATAATCCACCACAGTTGTGCGTTGGGGTAAATTTCGCGAAAAATGCGTACCGTGTCGTAGGTGTAAGTCGCACCGTCTCGCATATCCACATCGCTGACCGCAAAAGCGGGATTATCCGCAATCGCCGCCAAACACATATTTAAGCGGTGTCGGCTTGCCGTTTGTGTGGGCTTTTTATGGTATGGGTCGCCCGCAGGCAAAAAAACAACTTGTGCGTTGGGAAACAAATGCAAAAAAGCATTTGCCATTGCTAAATGAGCATTGTGCAGCGGGTCAAATGTACCGCCCAAAAGACCGATAATTTGCATAGATTTAATCCATTTTCAGGCTGCCTGAAAGATTTAATTGTTGATGATAATGAATGTAAAATTGTTTTGTATTAAAAATAATCCCCGTTTCTGTCGTAATTGTTTGCTGTAATTTTTCACGCAAAGCGTGATATTTTTCATATTCTTTTTGCGGTAATCTAAATTCAGGTAAATAATGATTGCTATGAAATGGAATTTTTATTTTTTTTCCTAATATGAATTTTCTTTCATTCGGTACTTTTATTATGATTGTTTTATTTTTGCGATTTATGTCGATATTCAATATTTCGTATTTATGTATGAATAGTGAAAGAATAAACCATAATATAAAACCATATGATAATACTTTGATTGTATTTGGTAAAGATTTATAAATTATTTCTTGATTGATCATTTTAATTTGTACATCATTATCAGCATTTATAATAGAAAAAACAATAAAAATAATAGATACGCTTAAAAACAATAATAAAACAATTAT
>JAFWTP010000007.1 GCA_017518845.1 Neisseriaceae bacterium | reverse complement strand
GGGTACATGATTTTGTAATATACATAGTAAAAAAATAGGCAAAATACCAAGCGTTCCAAGCGTTCCATTGTGGTACCAGCGGAAGTAAATTTGATAAAACGGCGTTCAATCACAAAACCAATAAAGAAAGCCATTGTCCAGCCTACGGCTTTGTAGGTATCGATTGCCATTTTTTTCGGATCAACCAATGCTTTGCCAGTTTCAGGATCTAAATCAATCGGATATTGTTTCGCGTATGCAAACCATGCAACCAACAGAGCTGCTACCACTGCCACAGCGGCAACGATAATATCCAAAGGACCATCGGACGCTTCAATTTTATTGAACAACCAAATACCAAACCAAGCAGCACCAAAGCCTAACGCCATACCAACGACTACATCTTGTGGAGTATGCACTGATAGGAAGTTACGGCTAAATGCAACAATAAACACCACTAACACCAAAAAAATGGCGAAACGGCGAGAAGTTTCCCTTTGCATAGCAATGCCACCAAAGGTTGCGGCAGCGGACATACTATGACCACTTGGGAAAGAATAACCTGTTGCACCTGCTTTAATTTTAGCTTCTGGTTCAATACGTGCGTCCAAAATCCAAGGACGGTAAATACACGCCCAAATTTTGAATAGCCCCAAAGCCAATCGCCCTGAATTCCAACCCATTAGGAGTTGTTGTCCCATGCGTTTATCCACTGCCCAGTAAATACACGCTAAAATAACAAGAATGGTTTGCATACCTGTGAAAGAAGTGGCTTGCGAAAAAAACGCCGACCAACCATCACTGTGTGCCACACGCCATTCTTGTAATGCTAAAAGGTAAGACATACCTGCATCTTGTAAAAAGATTCTATTTGCCATGATTATTCTCCTAACTATTTCGCTACACTATCAGGAGTAATAATTGCATACGGCACGTCTAAGGTTGTACCGCCGGTAAATGGCAAATCAATACCATCGCCTGCCTTTTTACCCAAAGCTAAATTTTCGGCAATTTGATAAGACAACTGCGATTGTCCCACCACATCTTGCAACACAGTGCCTGCCATTTCACCATTTTTCACAGCCTGTTGAGCTTCGTCAATGGCATTCATACCAAACAATGGCAAAGGCGGCATATTAGCTTCTTTAAAAGCATCTAATGCACCCAAGACCAAATCGTCTGTGTTGCCAACCATCACTTCAATTTTTTTGATTTGTCCAGATTGAATCCAAGACGCAACAATTTCTTTTGCTTTACTGCGTTCGGTATTAGTTTCTTCGGTAGCTGGTATGCGTTCTATTCTATCGCCAATATCAGAACCAATTAACGTCCGCATAAAGAAACTGGTTCTTTCTTCCATCTTCTTATTAGTTTTATCGCCTTGCAAAATCACGAACTGCATTTTGCCATCTTCGTTTAAGTCCCATTCAGGATGTTGTTGCCATTGTTCCACCACCATTCTACTTTGATACGCACCAGCTTCAGATGCACTCGATGCAACACTTAACACATTATCAAAACGAGAACTTAATGCTTTATCAGCAGGACGGCGGGCAGCAACTATGGTTACACCTTTGGATTTAGCATATTCCAAAATTTCAGTTTTAGCGGCTTGTCCCTTATCGCCTTTGGCTGCTTGGAAAATTACAATTACAGATTTTGCTCCTTGGTCAATCATTTTTTTAACCTGATTGACTTGAACAGTTAAATCATCTTTATTTTGACTTTCATTTGCACTTTCAAACAACAGATTAACACCGCGTTGGGCTGCCATTTGTTTAATGGCATCTTCTGACGCGTCCATAGTAGAAATTTCGCCACGCACACAACAATGAGCGAAACCGATAGTAACGCCTTTATTTGAAGCAGGAGCACCACTTGTTTGATTGTCAGAGGTTTGTTGCCCCCCCCCTGCTTGTTGTCCGCACGCAGCCAGAGCCAATGCAGCACACATAGCAGCACTTAATTTAAGCAGTTTTAACTTTTTCATTTACACAATCCTTTATTAGTTACATTGATAACAT
>JAFWTP010000124.1 GCA_017518845.1 Neisseriaceae bacterium | reverse complement strand
CATTGATTTCTTTCCGTTTTTCAGGCTACCTGAAACGCCATACAAAATGGTTATTGTCTGTCGCTGTTTCAGGCAGCCTGAAAAAATTACTCGAAGCATTATCAACAAACAAATTGTTTTGCCACAAGGCAAAACATAAAGCCCATTGCTAATTGCTCATTACTCATTGCTCATTGAATTTACGCCGTTAGCGTGCCTTTGGTTGATGGGGTTTGCCCTGCCATTCTTTCATCGTATGAAATTGCCATTCGCAACGCCCTGCCGAATGCTTTGAAAATCGTTTCCGCTTGGTGATGTGCGTTTGTGCCACGCAGATTATCAATATGCACGGTTATCATGGCGTGATTGACCAAGCCGTGAAAAAATTCTTCTACCAAATCCACATCAAACGCCCCAATTTTCGCCCGCGAAAAATCAACGCTATAAAACAGCCCTGCACGCCCTGATAAATCCAACACCACGCGGCTTAACGCTTCGTCCAAAGGCACAAAGGCGTGTCCGTAGCGGCAAATGCCCGTCTTATCGCACCAAGCCTGACGCAAAGCCTGCCCCAAAGCAATGCCAATATCTTCTACCGTGTGATGGTCGTCAATGTGGGTATCGCCTTTTGCCGTGATTTCCAAATCAATCAAGCCATGCCGTGCAATTTGGTCTAACATATGGTCTAAAAACGGCACGCTGGTATTTAATTTAGCCCGACCCGTGCCGTCTAAATTAAGTGCAACGGCAATTTGCGTTTCGTTGGTGTTGCGTTGAATGTTGGCGGTTCTCATTGCTTTATTCCTAAATTCAAAAGTTTAATCATAACATAAAGATAATGCTTTCAGGCAGCCTGAACTTAAACTTCATGCGGATTTAGACGGGGTTTATCTTCTTCGCCCAAATCAATCAATTTGCGTAACTGTGTTATATAACTATTAACATCAAAACCGCCGCCGTAGCGTTGGGCTTGCCAAATCATTTCCACTAATGCGTCCATCATTAAGTGTTCGGCTTGCATTTCATCGCCTGTTTTTTGGCACAATTTTTGGTGAATTTCGGCAATGCCAAAAGGCTGGTCAATCGCCACTTGCTCTTGGATAGACAAATGCAGCGATAGATGCAAAAAGGGATTGGTTTCGCCTTGTTCAGGCAGCCAGTTATGGTCTTTCCATTTGTCGATTTGTTCAACAAATTGTTGATATTCAGGGTGTGCGTTGATGATTTTCACCGCTTTTTGTTGCAATGGGTCTTGTGTTATATAACGCATACCCCAAGCGTCAGCAAAAAATTGCCGCACATCATTGGTGCCGATATTAAACATTGAAATTCCTATAAAAAGTTATTGATATTCAAAAATTTCAGGCTGCCTGAAACCTGTTACCCATTCACTTCAAACCCTGTAATTTCCAAGCCAAAGCCGTTTAGGCTGTTCATTGCAGACGGATTGCCTAACACCCGCATTTTGCGAACATTTAGGCGAGCCAAGATTTGGGCTCCGATTCCGTAAGTTTTGCTATCCCATTGAAATGGCGTGTTTTTATGTGGCAAGGCTCGGTTTAATAACGCTGTGCCGTCTTCGGTGCGGTGCAGCAATATAGCCACGCCGCAATCGGCTTGTGCCATTTTTCGCAACGCCACAGGCAATGCCCACGAGTGTTTGGGGTCGGGTGAGATAAAATCCATTGCACTAAACGGTTCATGCACACGCACAAGGGTTTCGATTTCAGGTTGCGGCTCGCCTTTAACTAACGCCAAATGCGTTTCGCCCGTTAAAGTGTCGGTAAAAATATGCTGCACAAATTCGCCCCACTCGGTTTTCACCACACTTTTACCCATATCTTCAATCAGGCTTTCGGTGCGACTGCGGTATTCAATTAAATCCGCAATCGTGCCGATTTTAATATCGTGTTTTTGAGCAAAATCAATCAGTTCAGGCAGCCTTGCCATAGTGCCGTCATCGTTGATAATCTCGCAAATCACCGCCGCAGGAATTAAACCTGCCATTTGTGCCAAATCCACGCCCGCCTCGGTATGCCCTGCCCGCGTCAAAACGCCGCCTTTTTTGGCACGCAAAGGGAAAATGTGTCCAGGTTGCACCAAATCGCTCGCCTGTGCTTGGGGCGAGACTGCCGTTAAAATGGTGTGGGCACGGTCGGCAGCGGAAATGCCTGTGGAAATGCCCGTTGCGGCTTCAATCGACACAGTAAAATTAGTGCCAAACTGGGCACCATTCATTTGCGTCATCAAGGGCAGATTGAGTTTATCCGCCATATCGTTGGTCATCGGCAAACACACCAAACCGCGTGCGTATTTAATCATAAAGTTAATGGCATCAGGCGTTACAAACTGTGCCGCCATCAGCAAATCGCCTTCGTTTTCACGATTTTCGTCATCGGTGATAATCACCATTTTGCCTGCTTTAATATCCGCCAAAATTTCGGGAATGGTCGCGATTGCCATTTTGTTATCCTTTTTTATGCGTGATTGTTTTTTATTAGAAAACAAATAGTTACTCGGCAAATTTAATGCCGTTTCAATGTGCTGTGTCGTTTTATCAGTTATATTACGAATACCGTTTAACCATTGATAAATGTGGGTAGGCGTTTTACCAATCGCCCGAGCAAAGGCATTTTTATTGCCGCCAAAGCGTTCATCAATGATTTTTTGTAATTGGTCAATGCGGTTCATTGCGTTAAAAATGTGGATTTTGATAGGTTTGTATTATAACAATAGAATAATTGATACAACAAGTTATATAACAAATAATCAGGCTGCCTGAAACCTTTTTCAGGCAGCCTGAAACTTTGGTATAACTTACTTAATCCAACAGCGTTTCCATTAAATCAATCATAAACTCTGCGTCTTCTTCTGTGAGTTGAGAAAAGCCGTCTGACATGGCTAATTCGCCCAAAACGCGTTGTCCTGCGTCTGTGTCTTTCATATTGATAATGGCTTGTTGCATGGTGGGCAGTAACTCGCTTTGTTCTGGGTGCATTAAAATCACATGGGTAATGTCGGTAATGTGGCTTTCAATTAACACCGCCATTTGTTGTTTGGTCATTTCCGACAGCGAGTGAAAGGAACTGGCAACAAAAAACGCCGCGTCTGCTTTACCTTGAATAGCGTGGCGGGCGGCTGCCTGAAAAGACGGCACTTCAACCCATTCCAAATCGGCTTCGGTTAAGTTGGCGGCTTCTAACAATCGCAAGCCGATGAGTTTCACATCGCGATTGTTGGTTACGGCAATTTTCATACCCGCTTTTAAGTCGGTGAGTTTGCTTAAACCCGATAATTTTCCTGCGGCAATCACCATTTCATCGGGATTCTGCACAGGTTTGGCTACGGGTAAATAGTTTTTATCGCGAATTAAAGATGCTGCGTCAAACGGGTTGGCATAAATTATATCTACTTGATTTTGTTGCAACATTTCTTGCTGTTCTTCTGCTGAATGCGGCGTTAAAAGACGAATGGTTTTGCCACTTTCTTTTTGCAGAAGCGTATTAAAAATATGCCAACCGCCAAAATGTTCGGGCGGAAAATCGGGAGCAATCAATAAATTAGGCATGGTATCCTCGTTTTCATATTGAATAAAAATCAAGCGTTTTCTTGGGCTTTTAATTCGGCATACAAAGCCTGCATTTCGGCAATTTTTTCGCGTGATGGCTGACGGCGAACCGAAGTGTAGCCAACAATTTTGCCGCCACGAACATTAGGGATTATGGTGGCATAAACCCAGTAAAAACCGCCGTCTTTGCGTAGATTTTTCACATAGCCGTGCCATTTTTTTCCTGCTTGAACATCGTCCCACAAGCCTTTGAATGCCACTTTCGGCAAATCGGGGTGGCGTAAAATGCTGTGCGGCGTGCCAATCAATTCTTCACGCGTCCAGCCGCTCATATGCACAAAAGCGTCATTCGCGTGCGTAATCACGCCGTCCAAATCGGTGCGGCTGACAATTAAATAACCTTCGGGAAAAAGGGTTTCTTCATCGGTGGTATAAACGGTGTGTTGAAAATCACCGTAATATTGAAGCGTATGCACGGTGTGCGGCTTTTCAGACACAGGCATAGCGGGCAAGGGAGAGTCCATTGTCTTGTTTCCTTTTATGTTTTCATTTCAAGTTGTAGTGAGTGGAATTGGTTTGTGCGAATGGGTATATTAAAAAGTGCACAAATAATAGGAATTTCTTACGAAATTCGGAGCGAAATTATAATATAAAATTTTTGCTTTATGTCTGCGTTTTTCATTGTTTTAATTAAGAAAATGCTAATGTTGCGGTTTGGAAATTCAGGCTACCTGAAAGAATAGTCGTCATTGCAAAACTTGACGCAGTAGTAGGGTGGGCAACTTTGTTGCCCACGCGATTTAATCAATTTTCAGGCTGAAACCTTTGCAAAACTTATTTTAAGCATACAACAAATGTAAATGTTATAGGGTGGGCAGGCTACCCACCATTTGCCCGACAGGGCAAAATAGGAAGTTTTTATTATAAATCAAATTGTTATCAAACCGCAGGTTTTCGGTGGGTAACCTGCCCACCCTATAACGAATGCTTTTTTTGTTTCAGATTGAGTTTTGCAAAGGTTTCAGGCTACCTGAAAACAAAAAATGCGTGGGCAACAAGTTGCCCACCCTACGGCGTTTTTGCAATGACAGGATTTTTTTAGGCTGCCTGAAAATAAAAAATTACGGCATTATGCCAATAAATCCTGTTCTTTGGGCGTGTCTGGCGTGGTTTGTGCTTTTATCGCTTGCAAATATAAATGAATGGCATACACCAAATCTTGTGTGCCTGTGTGATTTAAGGCACTGATTGTAAATAATCTGGGTGTATTTGTGTCAAAGGCAAAACGGTCATCAGGTGTAGCGTATTGCCAGTTAATTTTTTGCAAAAATGCGTTGATTTTGTTATCTTTTTCGTTTTCAGGCAGCATATCTATTTTGTTTAACACCAACCAACGCGGTTTGTTATATAACGCTTCGTCATAGCGGCGTAGTTCGTCAATAATCGCTAAATATTCCGCCGCGGGGTCGGTATTTTCGTCAAATGGTGCCATATCAACCACATGCAGCAAAAGCCCTGTGCGGGATAGGTGTTTTAAAAAACGGTGTCCCAAGCCTGCACCTTCTGCCGCACCTTCAATCAAACCAGGAATATCTGCCATCACAAAACTGGAATTTTCGTCCAAACGCACCACGCCCAAATTGGGGTGCAGCGTGGTGAAAGGGTAGTCTGCCACTTTCGGACGAGCGGCGGAAACCGCACGAATCAGCGTGGATTTGCCTGCATTAGGCATGCCTAATAATCCAACATCAGCCAACACTTTCAGTTCCAAAAATAAGGTGCGTTGTTCGCCCTCTTCACCAGGTGTGGCTTGTTTGGGGGAGCGATTGACAGACGATTTAAAGTGAATATTGCCCAAGCCGCCTTTGCCGCCTTTTGCCAAGCAGATTTTCTGCCCATGAAGGGTTAAATCGCCCAAAATTTCGCCTGTGTCTGCGTCTTTAATTTGCGTGCCAATCGGCATTTTCAGTTCAATATCGTCTGCCCCTTTGCCGTAGCGGTCAGAGCCATGTCCTTTTTCGCCGTTGTTCGCACGATATTTTTTGACAAAGCGATATTCAATCAGCGTGTTAATGTTTTCGTCCGCAACCGCAAACACACTGCCGCCGCGTCCGCCGTCTCCGCCGTCAGGGCCGCCCATTGGAATATATTTTTCGCGGCGAAAACTCACCGCCCCATTACCGCCATTGCCCGCAGCAACTTCAATTTTGGCTTCGTCAATAAATTTCATATTGTTTTTCTTTATATATAAAGGCAGCCTGAAAAGTTATATAACACTGTTCAGGCTGCCTGAAAAGTTATTGTATATCAATCTTTTGCCATAAAATTGGCTTGTTGCCAAAACGATACTGCTTGTTGTTGCAAAGATTCTTGCCATTCCATAAAGGGAATTTTTTGTTTGTTATCAAAATAACCGAATGGGTCAAACCATTTGCCTGCTTTGCTCATTGTACGGGCTTGTTCTTGCACGCCTTTTTGCCATTCGGCAAAAATTTTCATATTTTGTTCCAAAAACGGAGCAAACAGGCTTTGCGACACTTGTCCATACATACGCACCATTTGACAAATGGTTTCGTTGCTTAAAATCGGCGTGCCGCCCATTTCTTCGTCTGACAAAATCTGCAAAAACACCGAACGGGTTAAGTCTTCGCCCGTTTTGGCATCGACAATTTGAATATCTTCATATTCAATAATCATCTGTTTGACATCGGCAATGGTTACATAACTGCTGATGGCGGTGTCGTACAGACGGCGGTTGGGGTATTTTTTAATCAGTCGTTTATCGTTCATTGTTGCACTCTCGGTTTAAAAAAAATCGGGGGATATTATAATGGTTTTTGTGTTATTTTGCAGTGCAATGTTGGCTACAACATTTTAAAAAAATCAAGAAAGTTTCAGGTTGGCTGAAAACATTTATAGTCAAACAAATTCAAAACAATGACGGGCGGCTTTGCCTGCAACAGTATCAATAATACGGCAAGGCTTGCTAACGCATTAGTGTTTTGAAGTTGTTTGACTATATTCACTCATCATACAAGCGTTGATATTTTTGCAGCGTATAAAAATAATGATTCACCGCCAATAAATAGCCCACTTTGCCGTCTAAAAAGCCTAAATGAAACACATACACCCGCAAAAATGCCCACAAAGGTCGCAACACAATATCTTTGAGAAACGAAACGCGTTTGTTTTGCGTACGGTATCGCACTGCCGAGAGCGTGGCGTATTGATTGAGTTTGTGCAAATATTGCTGCCACGATTCATAAGTAAAATGTAGCATTGAATGTTTTAAGTTTTGTGTGGGATAGGCGTGTTGCGGCGATTCATGCACCTGCCCCACATACTGCACGCCGTTTTTGGGAAACAGACGGGTTACAAAATCGGGTTTCAGGGTGCCATGACGCACAGGACGATGTTGAAAATGATTCAAACGGCGAATTTTACAGGCGATTTGTTGATTGTTTTGAATGACTTGTTTGATTTCTTGTGCCAAAGGTTCTGTTATGCGTTCGTCTGCGTCCAAAAACAACACCCAGTCGTGCGTGGCGTGCGATAAGGCAAAATTGCGTTGGGCAGCAAAATCGCCGTTTAATGCCCGCTCGATAACAGTGGCATTGAGTTCGCGTGCTATTTTTACCGTATTATCGGTGGAATAGTCGTCAATTACCAAAATTTCATCAGCAAAATCAACCGATTGAATACATTCGGCAATATTGTGTTGCTCGTTGTGGGTGAGAATAATCACAGAAAGCGGCATTGTTGTTTGCCTTTATTTCAAGAAGAATAAGGATTGTCTAAATCATTCATCATCTGCACCAAAAACTGCCGCACTTGGCGTTCATCGCAACCCATTAGAAGTGCGTCTTCAAAAGCGTCTTGGGCGGTTTGGTAAAGTTCGGTCATATTGTCTTGCATGACTTTCACTTTTTCGGTGCAAGCAACTGTTTTGCCGTGTTTGTCATGCCATTTAGGAAAAGGGGGAAGCGACATTTTCTTTTATATACAATCAGTTACGGGCAGAAATGCGTCTTGCCCCGACATAGTGTTTGGCATAATAAGATTTATTCAAATCCGCAATTTGAATTTTTTTGCCTGTGCTGGGCGAATGAATGAATTTGTCATCGCCGATATACATGCCCACATGCCCCACGCGTCTGCCAAAACGGGAGAAAAACACCAAATCGCCAGGTTGCAAGTCGCCGCGATTCACAGGAATGCCCACTTTTGCCATTTCGGACGAAGTGCGTGGCAAATTCACCCCCCACGCTTGGCGAAACACATATTGTATAAAACCGCTACAATCCAAGCCTGTGGCGGGTTTGGTGCCGCCCCAACGGTAAGAAATGCCCAACAGTGCCATGGCACTCATCAGCAAATCATCGGCTTTTTCTTTGTTATAAGCGGCAAGGTTGTTGGTTTCGTCTTCGCTGTATTCATGGGCTTGCACCGTGCGTGCAGGCGGTGCAATCGGACGCACCGCAGGTTGTTTTTTGGTGGTTTTGCGTTTCTTTCTATTGGCTGTTTTCACCACATTGGGATTAGCGTTTTCGCTGTTGATGTGTTCAGGCGTTTGCAGCGTGTTGGCGTGATGAGCAGTGGTAGAAACGCTTTGAGCGGTTGAAGAAGTCAGTGGCGTAGTCGATTTGGCTGCTGCCATTGACGGCACAGCAAACATAGCGGCTGCAATCAATACGGCAGAGGCTAATCGATGAGAAAATCGCGTACAAAATCGGGATAAATTCATAAGTCAATCAAGCGGATTTAACTGTCAATCAGGCAAAATTTGCCTGCCATTATATCACTATTGCAGCATGCGTAAAATTCTATTTTAGCCTAATTTAAGTGCGATTTAAGTAATACGATATTGTTCAGGCTGCCTGAAAAACAACAACAGCGTATAATAAACACTGCGTTTATCGCATAATGAAAGGAAATCACAATGAAATCAGTTTATTTACTTGCCACCCTGTGTGTGTTACTGCCCAGTGCGTGTATTCCTGTGGAATTGCCCGCACGCCAAAGCAACAGAGTGGTGCAAGAACGCCCTGACAACGCCAACGAGCATATTCTGCACATTGGTTTTAATCCCAAAATCGGCGATACGGCAATTATTCAAGCCGCCGAAAAATATTCAGCCACGGTTATTCGCCGCACCGCTAATACGGTGAGCGTGCGTTTGCCCAAAGGCAGTAATGTCAATCGCGGCATTAACCACTTTAAAAATGTGCGTGGCGTGCAAACGATTGATTTAGAAAAAGTGTATCGCATACAGTAAATATCGCGTAAAACCTTTTCAGGCTGCCTGAAAAGGTTTTTACAGGCTTTTACTATGTTCAGGCTGCCTGAAAGCCTTATTCTGTATTACAATACCCCTTTTCAGGCTGCCTGAAAATATCTTGTTATTCACTCAAAGGAAATGCTATGTCAGAAAACACTCAAACCGCACCCAAAGCCAAAAAATCGGTTGCCTTATCGGGCGTGCCTGCGGGTAATACCGCTCTTTGCACGGTTGGGCGGCACGGTAATGATTTAAGTTATCGTGGCTACAATATTTTGGATTTAGCCCGTCATTGCGAATTTGAAGAAGTGGCGTTTTTGTTGATTCACGGTCATTTGCCGAATATTCACGAATTGGCAGCGTATAAACGCAAATTATTTAGTCTGCGTGGCTTGCCTGCAAATGTGTTGGAAGTGTTAGAACGCATACCTGCCGCCGCTCACCCGATGGATGTGTTGCGAACAGGCGTGTCGATTTTAGGGGCAACGCTGCCTGAACGCGAAACACACCCCGAAGCAGAAGCCAAAGATATTGCCGATAAATTGCTGGCGTGTATGGGCAGTATGTTGCTTTATTGGTATCATTTTTCGCACAATGGCGAACGCATTTCTTTGTATAGCGAAGAAGACAGTGTGGGCGGTCATTTCTTGGATTTACTGCACGGCGTGCCGCCCACGGACGACCAAATTAAAGCCATGCATATCTCTTTGATTTTATATGCGGAACACGAATTTAATGCTTCCACCTTCACTTCACGCGTGATTACAGGCACAGGTTCGGATATGTATTCTGCCGTAACAGGTGCGATTGGTGCGTTGAAAGGGCCAAAACACGGCGGTGCGAATGAAGTGGCGTATGATATTCAAAGCCGTTACCGCACGCCAGATGAAGCCGAAGCGGACATTACCGCTCGTTTGGAGAAAAAAGAAATCGTCATTGGCTTTGGACACCCTGTTTATACGGTATCCGACCCACGCAATGTGGTGATTAAAGAAGTGGCTCGCAAATTGTCTGAATTAACAGGCGATATGACGCTGTTTGACATTGCCGAACGCATTGAATCGTTAATGTGGGACAAGAAAAAAATGTTCCCCAATTTGGACTGGTTTAGTGCCGTGTCTTACCGCAAAATGGGCGTGCCAACCGCCATGTTCACGCCCTTATTTGTGATTTCTCGCATCACAGGCTGGGCGGCACACATTATTGAACAACGCAATGACGGCAAAATCATTCGCCCATCAGCCAACTACACAGGCCCTGACGATTTGCCGTTTGTACCGATGAATCAACGCTAATTCGGTATCAAAAAAACCGTTTCAGGCTGCCTGAAACGGTTTTTAATTGCTCATTGCTTTCAGGCTGCCTGAAATTTACTGGACAAATATTATTGAGCATTCACATACCTTTTATACCAGTGATAATCTCCTGATTTTATTTCAGTTTTATATTTGAAAAACAATTCTCTGTACAAGTTCAAGGAAATATCATTAGCACCACCTGCATAATCAGGGGCATTAAATTGGACAGGGTCATCTTCCCACATACAAACTGAACATATTTCCCAACTATGTGGCTCATCGTCTTCTAAAATATTTCCGCAACAAGGACAAGAGTATTCCATTTTTAAATTCCTTTATTTTCAATCAATTTTTCTTCCAAAAACTCAATAACACGGCTAACTTGTAGCAATGGATTGTAATTCTTTGTTTTTTTGTCAGGATTTAACCAAGTCATTCCATTATCAATCCATTGCTTACGAAAGTTCAACCTTGCAATCGGCTGACAATCTTCATATCCCCAAGTAACGCCACAACAAGGGCAAATATCAAAAGAAGAAGTTTTACCGTCTTCGCCCCACGGATATTCATCATCAAATTCTAATCCACAAACAGGGCAAATATTATTGAGCATTGAAGTAATCCAAATTAGTGTTATTGAGCAGACATTATTTCACTGCCGTTTGTTGTATCACTTGACGCAGTGATTGGTTAATCATTTGATGATAATGCTTGCCGTGATGTGTTAGCCACGAAAAAACATCTTTATCAAAAATACCTTGCAAAGCCTTGCTGTCTTGGCTATTTTGCTCTTCCCTTTGTTTTTGACGAAATGCTTGGGCTTCTTCGGCAGTCATGGCATTTTGCCAAAATTCTTCGGTTAATTCAGGAATGTCAGAGCAGTCGATGTCTTCGTCCTGAATGGCACGAATACGCTCAATATCTTCCTTGCTCATCGGCGGAATTTCACTGCGTTTAAATTGCACGATTGCCATATTCATTCCTTTCTTGTTTGGTTGCTTTTCGAGCGGAAATAATGCGGATAACTTCCAAACCCCTACGATTGCGATAAGTATGAGCCACTAATAACAGTTGCTCGCCTTTCGTCATTCCCAATACTTGCCAGCGGTATTCACCATTTTCCACTCTGTCTTGTCGTAATATCCGCAAAGGGTCATCAAATACATGCACCGCATTTTCAAATTTAATACCGTGCTTACGATAATTAGACGCGGCTTTATTTTCGTCCCATTCAAAAAGTTGTTCTGTCATTGTGAATATCCTTGATAGATATTGTAAATACAAAAAATAAGACTATCAACCTTTTATTTCAGGCAGCCTGAAACAGCGTTCAACGAGAAAACTTCATCACAACCCCAATTCAGTCCAAATACTGTCGATTTTTGCCACAATCGCAGGGTTTTTGGTAATCACGCGTCCCCATTCGCGGCTGGTTTCGCCGTCTATTTTGTTGGTTGCGTCTATACCCATTTTGCCGCCCAAACCACTTACTGGGCTGGCAAAATCCAAGTAATCAATCGGCGTATTGTCCATTAACACAGTATCTCGCACAGGATCAGCTCGCGTGGTGATTGCCCAGATGACATCTTTCCAGTCGCGGCAGTTAATGTCGTCATCAACCACAATAATGTATTTGGTATACATAAACTGGCGTAAAAACGACCAAATGCCCATCATCACACGCTTCGCGTGTCCTGCGTATTCTTTACGAATGGAGACAATCGCCATTCTGTAAGAACAGCCCTCTGGCGGCAAGTAAAAATCGACAATTTCAGGGAACTGTTTTTGCAAAATCGGCACAAACACTTCGTTTAACGCCACGCCCAAAACCGCAGGTTCATCGGGCGGTCTGCCTGTGTAAGTGCTGTGATAAATGGCGTTTTCCCGCTGCGTTATGCGTTCTATGGTGAAAACGGGAAACTCGTCCTGCTCGTTATAATAGCCTGTGTGGTCGCCATACGGGCCTTCAATCGCTGTATCGTTGGGATAAATAAACCCCTCCAACACCATTTCCGCTCTCGCTGGCACTTGCAAATCGCTACCGATACACTTAGCGACTTCGCTTCTTGCCCCACGCAGTAGCCCTGCAAATTGATATTCAGACATGGTATCAGGCACAGGCGTTACCGCACCCAACATAGTGGCAGGGTCGCAACCTAATGCCACTGCCACAGGGTATGGCTTATCAGGATTTGCCGCACGAAACGCACGATAATCCAACGCTCCGCCTCTGTGGTGCAGCCATCGCATAATCACACGATTTTTGCCGATAACTTGCTGACGATAAATGCCCAAATTTTGTCGTTTTTTATGTGGTCCGCGTGTTACCGTTAAACCCCAAGTGATTAACGGTGCAATATCGTCTTGATGACAAAATTGAATGGGTAACGCCGACAAATCCACATCATCTTTTTCGATGACAATCTCTTGGCAAGGCGGTTTT